>CAMOFS010000072.1 GCA_946613735.1 uncultured Lachnospiraceae bacterium
CGTAAGGGCGATGTTATTCCCGATGATGAGATGGCACACTTTAAAAGTGTAGGACATAGCAAAGGCCTGACCACCAGCTTCTTTGGGGAGACTTCTGTTGTAAGGATCGATCCCTTAAGCGGAGGACTTATGCTTTTGACTGTGATACCCGGGGAGGAGGTTTTCTACAGCCGCAATATCTGGGCTTATGAGACCGGCCTTGCCGAGGTGTTGCTTTTCACGGTTGTGTTCGTGCTCATCTCCATTTTGGTGTACTATCTGGTGGAGCGCAGCATGACCCGGGTCAACAATTCGCTGGAGCGTATTACGGATGGAGAGCTTGATGAGGTGGTTGATGTCAGGTCATCCTCTGAATTTTCCCTTCTTTCAGATGATATCAATCAGACCGTGGATGCCCTTAAGGGCTACATCGAGGCAGCCAAGAAAAAAATGGAGGAGGAGCTGGAGTTCGCCTATACCATTCAGGACTCGGCTCTCCCTAAGAACTTCGTCTTCCCCGGACATGATGAGTTTGAGCTTTTTGCCACCATGGATCCCGCCAAGGAGGTGGGCGGAGATTTCTACGATTTCTTCTTTGTATCCGGTGACAGACTGGCTCTGGTCATTGCCGACGTATCTGGTAAGGGCATACCGGCGGCGCTTTTCATGATGAGAGCCAAGACCGCAGTCCGCAGTATGGCAGAGACAGGCAAAGCCCCCGGCGAGATCGTCTTCCAGACCAACAACGAGCTTTGCGAGGGCAATGACGCCATGATGTTTGTGACGGTCTGGATCGGTATCATCGATCTTTACACAGGAGAGATGACCTGCGCCAATGCCGGACATGAGTATCCCGTGATCAGACATGAGGACGGGGAGTACGAGTATGTGAGAGACGTGCACAGCGTGGCACTTGGTACCATGGAGGATCTTCCTTCAAAGGAATACACTTTGCAGCTTAAGCCCGGAGACCGGCTCTTTGTCTATACTGACGGAGTGCCCGAGGCTATCAATAATGAAGAGGTCCAGTATGGCGAGGGCAGGCTTCTTGAGGTGCTGAACGCCAACAAGGACAAGACCATGCGTGAGACCCTTCCTTTGGTACGCCAGAATGTCAGCGATCATGCCGATGGTGCAGAGCAGTTTGATGATATTACCATGTTAGGTTTTCATTTCAAGGATTATTATAGCAAGGCCTGACTACTTATCGATACATATGTATTCTATTTTGGTCTTTTCTTACCGTCAAAAAGTGGTATAATACCACAGGTACTTATTGTAAGACCTATCAAAGACAGGAGGATTGATCAAAATGAAAAAGAACATGATCGCAAAAAAGTTTTTTGCAGGAGCGCTCGCACTTACTATGGCATTTACATCGGCTGTAGCATTTGCTCCCGCAGCAGTGGCTGAGGCAGCTACCACAGCAGAGACACTGGCTAAGCCCGAGATGAAGGCTCCCGAGCTTTCTGCAGATGATGAGGGCAAGCTCAACATCCGTTTCTACTGGAACAATGTTGAAGGTGCTGACAAGTTTGAGTGCCAGATCAGCTACGACTATGATAAGAACTCTGAGGAGAGCACACAGTTCATCCCCTTAGAGACTACAGAGAGCCTTTTTTCTGTAGTTACCATCCCCGATAAGCATGGTGCCATCGCTATCAGGGTTGCAGCAAGAAACGGCAGCAAGACCAGTGGTTTTGCTACACCTGTTGTAGTATCTAAAAAGACCATCAACAAGTTTGTTAAGACTGAGAAGAACATTGCCAAGGCTGCTTCCGGCAAAGAGGCTGTACTTGTTAAGAAGGCAAAGTCAATGGCCAAGAATGACAAGAGTAAGGGTTACTCATGCCGCTACAATGTTTGTGACCTTAACGGTGACAAGGTTATGGAGCTTTTCTATGTAAAGAGAAGCGGCAAGAAGGACACTGTTTCCGTATACACTGTTAAGAATGGTAAGGCTGCACTTGTTAAGTTTGGCAGCAAGAAGAGCTTAAGCGGTGTTACAGCTCTTAAGAAGAAGGGCAACCAGCTTGTATTTAAGACCGGCAAGACCTATGTTTCTGCCAAGATGTCAAAGGGCAAGTTCAATGTGGTAAATAACTACAAGACCACAGCCAAGAAGCTTAAGAAGTACGAGACCTTTGATTACGCATACAAGAAGCTGTAAGAAAAGGACCATCAGAAGATAATGATCTATACCCGGGAGCCTTTGCCCCCCGGGTATTTTTTATGCCTTTCGCCTGCCCCTCTTCGGTTTTTCGTCCCACTCACAACCCGGCCTTTCGCCCTGTCCCTGCCGGGGGAAAGACAAAAATTAAGTCGTGATTATTTCTCTTGACAGTAATACCTAAAACCCATAGAATAATTGAGGACTTTAGGGGCTTTTACTAAAGATTTTTGGAGGACACATGACTGCTGAACAGAGAGAATTAGTTGAGAAAAAAAGAGACCGGCGAGGCAGGGTCAAGAGGATCAAAAACTTCATAGTGACCTTTATCACGGCATGGATCCTCATTTCCATGGTTTCCATAGTAGCGTTGACAGCCAAGGTCATATCCCTGCAGCACCAGATCGATGAGATTAGGGGGAGCGCATCATCGGCTCAGGCAGCTGTTTCAGAGGCTTCCGATTCCGCTGATTTTATTGATGGTGACCAGGATACCATGGCACTTATGAATTATGGTACCAGCGCAGAGGAGAACCTGGCAGAGGCCGGTGACACCCTAAAGGTCTATCTCACCTTTGACGATGGACCCAGCGGCAATTCTGACCGGATCCTTGACATCCTTGATGATTACAACGTCAAGGCCACTTTTTTTGTAGTGGGCAAGGAGGACGAGGAGTCCAAGCGTATTTATAAGAGGATAGTGGATGAGGGACATACACTGGGCATCCATTCCTATACGCATAAGTACAGTTATATCTATTCCTCTCTGGACAATTTTAAGAGTGACTTTGAAAAGCTGCAGAATCTTTTATATGATGTGACCGGAGTGGACTGTGATCTGTACCGGTTCCCCGGGGGAAGCTCCAACCAGGTGTCCAATACCGATATGGGAGAATACATCAAGTATCTCAATGATGAAAATGTCAGGTATCTGGACTGGAACGTGGCCAGTGGTGATGCCACCTCAGCCCCCATCACAGTGGATGATTTAGTTGAAAATGTGATGAATGATGTGGTAAAATATAAGACGTCGGTTGTGCTGATGCATGACGCGGATTCCAAGGATGCTACGGTTGAGGCTTTGCCCACACTCATTGAGAAGCTTCAGGCAGAGGGAGCGCTGATCTTGCCGGTAAGTGATGATACAGAGATGATACAGCATATCACGGTGCAGTAGCCATCATCCCAAGTAGCGAAGGATCTCGAAAATTAATTTTAATTTTAATATACACAACAAATGGAGGTAACACATGGGCTTTTTTAAAGAATTTAAAGAAGATTTATCTGAAGCCGTTGACGAGTTGATCCCCGGTGGGAGCTACTCTGAGGAAGCAGATGACGAGGTGGATCTGGCTGTTGAGCAGTCTATCGACGTTGACACAGAGCTTTCCAAGCTGGACGGCTTATTAGAGCAGGCTACCAAGAAGGCTGAGGCTGACGAGGCAAAGGAAATTGCAGCCGCCAAGGTCACATCATCTGCTGATTTTGTTGCAGATAAGGAAAAGACAAAGGCTGCAACAGTTAATAAAAAGAAAGTGGAGGAGATCAAAATGGAAGAGACTCTTAAGAATACAAACGAAGCAGTTATGGAGAGCGCACCTGCTGCAGTTAACAACATTGCACCCGCTTCTGATGAGAACGCAGTCATCACCAGCGGCATGAAGATCACCGGTGACCTTGAGTCCACTGGTTCCATCGATGTAGAGGGCACCATCAATGGTAATGTTAAGTGTAACGGCAAGCTTACTGTTACCGGTGTTATCGTAGGTAACAGCGTTTCATCCGAGTTTTTCGCTGATTCCGCAAAGATTGAGGGTGAGGTCAATACCACTGGTACAGTTAAGATCGGTGTGGGTTCTGTAGTGATCGGCAATATCACAGCTACATCAGCTGTTATCGCCGGTGCAGTTAAGGGTGATATCGATGTACAGGGACCTGTTGTGGTAGATACATCAGCAGTTGTTATGGGTAACATCAAGTCCAGAAGCGTTCAGATCAACAACGGAGCTGTTATCGAGGGCTTCTGCTCACAGGCTTATGCTGAGGTAGACGTAGCCAGCGTATTTTCATAAAAAGAGACCTGATGTGGACGTAGTCAGTGTTTTGTAATTGTCATCCCAAGCGATGCGAAGGATCTTATTCGGAGGGAATATATGAGCCGTTTTTTACTTAAGCTTTCGGGTGAAGCACTTTCCGGAGGCTCGGGACATGGCTTCGACGAGGCTACATGCAGAGGAGTGGCACGCCAGGTCAAAAGCGTGGTGGATGCCGGCAATGAGGTTGCCATTGTCATAGGCGGAGGCAATTTTTGGCGTGGGCGTACGGGCAATGAGATCGACCGCACCAAGTCTGACCAGATAGGTATGCTTGCTACCATTATGAACTGCATCTATGTTTCTGAGATCTTCAGAGGCGAGGGTATGGATATGGTGGTTATGACACCCTTTGTGTGCGGTTCTTTTACAAAGCTTTTTTCAAAGGATGCTGTGATGAAGTCCTTCTCAAAGGGCAGGGTAGTATTCTTTGCCGGAGGCACAGGCCATCCTTATTTCTCGACAGATACGGGTACAGCTCTTCGGGCCATAGAGATAGAGGCTGACAAGATCCTTTTGGCCAAGGCAGTGGACGGCGTATACGACTCCGATCCCAAGCTTAATCCGGATGCAAAGCGCTATGATCGCATTTCGCTTTCAGATGTTATCGACCAGAGACTTGCTGCCATGGATCTGACGGCATCCATACTTTGCCTTGAGAATAAGATGCCTATGTTTGTGTTCGGCCTCGATGGAGACAGTTCGATAATAGCGGCAGCCCGGGGTGAGGGCATAGGCACGGATATTTTTGTTTGATTGAATCTTATAAAGGGGGTAATTATATGGACAACAGATTAGAGCCTTATGAATCAAAAATGAACAAATCGAGGGAAGCTCTTTTGACCGAGCTTTCATCAATCAGGGCCGGCAGGGCCAATCCTCATGTGTTGGATCAGGTAAGGGTGGATTATTACGGAGCACCCACACCCATTCAGCAGGTGGCCAATGTCTCCGTTCCTGAGCCCAGGCTTATACAGATAGCGCCCTGGGATGCATCCATACTTAAGGATATCGAAAAGGCCATCCAGACCTCGGACGTGGGCATCAATCCCACTAATGACGGCAAGACCATCCGACTGGTATTCCCTGAGCTTACCGAGGAGAGACGTAAGGATCTGGCCAAGGACGTCAAGAAGCGCGGAGAGAACGCCAAGGTTGCTATCAGGAATATCCGCAGGGATGCTATAGAGCATTTCAAAAAGCTCAAGGGCTCTGATGATATCTCAGAGGATGAGATCAAGGAGCTGGAGGATGATGCACAGAAGCTCACCGATAAGTTTGTTAAGATGATCGATGAAGATGTGGCAGAGAAGTCCAAGGAGATCATGACTGTATAATCTTGATCTATATAGAGACAGGGGGCAGACCCCTGTCTCATTGAATATAAGATCCTTCGTGACCCACAGAATGACCAGAGGGTTGTCATCCTGAGCAATCTGCAGAATGACCGGAGGGTTGTCATCCTCCGCAACCTGCAGAATGACCGGAGGGTTGTCATCCTGAGCGCAAGCGAAGGATCTTTTTATAAAGGGGAATTGAAGATGTCAGACGCACCGAATCATGTAGCAATAATATTAGACGGTAACGGACGCTGGGCCAAGGCCAAGGGAATGCCCCGTACCTACGGACACAAGGTCGGAGCCGACAATGTTGAGCCCATCTGCCGTGCTGCCTATGATATGGGTATCCGGTATATGACCTTCTATGCCTTCTCTACGGAAAACTGGAGCAGGCCGGATGATGAGGTGTCCACCCTTATGTCTCTTTTGGGTGACTTTTTGAAAAAGGCAAAAAGGACAGCCAGGGATAACAACATGCGTGTCAGAGTCATAGGGGATCTGACCAGACTGGATGAAAAGCTTCAAATGGGCATTGCAGAGCTGATGGAATCCTCCAGGGACTACACCGGGCTTACCCTTACTATTGCGCTTAACTATGGCAGTCGTGACGAGATAGTCAGGGCTACCAATCATATGATAGAGGACGCCAAAAATGGTGTGCTGAAAGGACCGGTGACAGAGGAGATCTTTTCCTCATATTTAGATACGGTTGATCTTCCGGATCCGGATCTTCTGATACGTACCAGTGGAGAACAGAGGCTATCCAACTACCTGCTCTGGCAGATGGCTTATACGGAGTTTTATTTTACCGAAGTACCCTGGCCGGACTTCCATGAGAAGGAGCTTAGGGAGGCTGTGGAGGCCTACAAGAGCCGCGACCGCAGATATGGAGGCGTTAAGGATTCTTCGCTACGCTCAGAATGACAGTCATCCGGGGCGAAGCATTCCTCACTGTCATCCCGAGGAGCGAAGCGACGAGGGATCTTAAAGGAGTATTATGTTCAAAACAAGAGTGATTTCAAGTGTGGTGCTGGTGGCACTTACGCTGGGGATAATAATAATAGGAGGGCCTCTCCTTTGCACAGTTATGTGCCTGGTTTCCATCAGGGGGATGTGGGAGCTTTACCGTGTATTAAAGGTCCATGATCTGCCCATAGCCTTTACGGGTTATGCGGCATGCATACTTCATTATCTGGACCTTTACTTTTTGCATGGTAAGGCCTTTGTTTTGATATGCATATCTTTTTTGATCGTGCTTTTGGGCTTTTATGTCATTTCTTATCCGACCTATGCTACGGAGCAGTTTATGACGGTGTATTTTGGGTTTTTCTATGTGGCGGTGATGCTTTCATACATTTACCAGACCAGGATCATGGAAAGCGGTGCCTATATCGTATGGCTTATTTTCCTGTGTTCATGGATCAGCGATACTTTTGCATACCTTACGGGATCGGTGCTTGGTAAGCATAAAATGGCGCCTGTACTTTCTCCCAAAAAGTCCGTGGAGGGAGCCATCGGAGGTATAGTGGCATCCATTCTTTTGACGGGACTTTATTGTTATCTTTTCAGGAATCACACATCCCACGGCACACAGGAGATTGTGATGCTGGCACTTTTTGCCGGAGTT
>CAMOFS010000073.1 GCA_946613735.1 uncultured Lachnospiraceae bacterium
ACGATAAGTTCGGAGCCCTGATGTTCATGTCCGATGTCAACGGCTATCATCCCGACGACATTGCAAAGCGTCCCAATTTTGAGGATCTGACACCTATTTTCCCCGAAGAGAGGATAAGGCTGGAGAGACCCGGCTGCTCGGTTGCCATGCGCATAGTGGATCTTTTATCCCCCATCGGCAAGGGACAGCGTGGCATGATCGTATCCCAGCCCAAGGCAGGTAAGACCACACTTTTAAAGCAGGTGGCCAAGTCTGTTTTAGTCTCCGATCCCAATATGCATCTAATCATCCTGCTTATAGATGAGCGTCCCGAGGAGGTTACCGATATCAAGGAAGCCATTGAGGGTGATAATGTGGAGGTCATCTACTCCACCTTTGATGAGAAGCCGGAGCATCACAAGAGGGTGTCCGAGATGGTTATTGAGCGTGCCCGCCGTCTGGTGGAGCATGGTATGGATGTTATGATCCTTTTGGATTCCATTACCAGACTGGCCCGCGCCTACAACCTTACGGTGCAGCCCTCCGGACGTACGCTTTCCGGAGGTCTCGATCCTGCGGCACTCCATATGCCCAAGAGATTTTTCGGTGCTGCCCGTAATATGCGTGAGGGTGGCAGCCTGACAGTGCTTGCCACAGCTTTGGTAGAGACCGGCTCCAAAATGGATGACGTGGTATTCGAGGAGTTCAAGGGAACCGGTAATATGGAGCTGGTGCTGGACCGCAAGCTTTCCGAAAAGAGGGTTTTCCCCGCCATAGACCTGGCGCGTTCATCCACCCGACGGGAGGATCTGCTCCTTTCCAAGGAGGAGTATGAGGCTATGGATATCGTCAGAAAGGCGCTTAACGGTATGCGAAAGGAGGAGGCTGCGGAGAACATCCTCAATATGTTCACCCACACCAAAAACAACAGCGACTTCGTCCGCATGGTCATTAGTAAACACGTGCTTTGATAGGAGGGGGTATTATGGCAGATTTTCTGAATCAGGAAAAACACTATTTGGGAGAGGGGATTCATGTAGAGCAGTTAAGAAATGAGGATCTGCGCCAATCCACGCTTGAGGAGAGCAAAGAGACAGTTACTCAGATAGATGAGCTGATGAACTCCATGGAAGAACAGATGAACACCCAGGCGTCAGAACAGGCTGAGGAGTTCGCAGTTGATCTTACAAAGCTCTCCATAATAAAGGAGCGTCAGCTGTCATATATCCTTATAAATGAAACCAAACGCAGAGACGATTCCAAGGATATGCGGGCAGTTAAGGACAGACTTGTGGATGTCGAGCGTATGCTTGAGGTGGGCCGTGAAAAGAGCGGGGATGTCTATCCGCCCTATACAGGTGATGACATAGTCGCAATGGAGGAAACCTATGGCCGCGCCATAGAGGCCTGTAAAAACTATGTTTCCAAGCGTACCAGCAAGAGCCAGTCCCCCAAGTATATCAGGGTATCGGAGGCACTTAAGAACCTTCTTAAGGAGCAGGCTCTTTTTACCCAGGTTCGCATGCGTATCAATGCGGGCGAGCTTCTTCCTGAGGAGGTTTCTGTAGAAAAGCCCTCTGACCTTCTTTTTATTGGCAGTATCTACGAGAAAAATACCAGATATGCGCGTAAAAATATGGACAACAGACCCCAGCCTGTTCCTGCCGGGCATCAGGCTTTACGTGCATGTGAGCAGAAACAGGGTGCCGTAAAGGATATTAAAAAATATCTGCGTCCCCTGTTTAAATTTATTACAGGCGAGGCGGATATTAAGGCGGCCTATAAGGATGTCAGTTTTAAGGACGGCAAGCAAAAGAGCAGCATGACAGAGCTTTGTAAGGCTATTGCAAAGCTTAAAACCGGAGTATATAGCTCCGCCAGTATGTTTTTCTATGATGAGATAGCTCAGCTGATCCAGGATGACAACAACAAGCTTTCTATTATCATTCAGGGGCAAAGGTTTGAGATCCCCGGTACCACCGATGAGCTTAGGACCAAGCTTTCTTCTGCATTGATCGAGGACAAGGACCATTTTGGAGAGGATTCCATTGTCTCCACTCTTGAGGCCTTTGACATTTCTGATGAGTCGACTACCACCATAGCAGATATCAGGACAGTACATGATCTTTCCGTCAGGGTTTTGGAAAAGTATGGTAATTTTGACAAGCCCCTCTTTAACAATCTTCCCACACAGACGATCCGGACCTTAGCCGTTCATCTCATCAAGGGTGATATGGATGCTTCCGAGATTAAGGAATTTGTGGAAGTTCAGAGTCAGGATTATGAAAAGGTTGCCGAGGGCAGGGACTATGATATGGCTACCCTGTTTTTCATGATGCTTGATAAAAACGACCAGGATGCAATATTCAATACCTATCAGACGAAGACAAAAAATGCCTCGAAGACTCCTTATGATGCTGCCAAAAGCGTTCTTTCCCGAGATGAGATGCCTGAGACCAGGCTCAATCTTTTCCGTACCATTATGCGTGTTTGCGGGAAAAACGAAGCCCAGGGCATCACTTCCGTTATGGGAGAAAAGCTAAACAGGCTTTATCATATCAGCCAAAAGGATTTTGATGGCGTGCCCAATACCATGCTTGACATCATGCTTTCCGAGCACAGCGATAGTGATCATATTGACATAGATGATGTAAAAAAACTTCGTGATGTATGTAAGGATGCGGATTTCAAGAGCCAGATGCAGAACAATATGCATGATCTTGAGATCGATCTTTTGGTCAGGCGCGACGAAATGGCCGGAAAGATCCGTGTTACGGGGCTTGATAACATCAAAAAACAAAGAGAGATGGAGGCGCACAGAAAAGTAGTACTGGATAAGCACGAAGAGATCAAAGAGGAAATTGAACAGGCCAACTTCTTTTTTAAGGTTGGTAAGGTCCTGGGCAGCGGTGCTAAGCTTAATCCTCTCAGCAAAGAAGTGGAAGTCGAGAAGGAAAAGCAGATCGATATGGTCCAGAAGTTTATGGCGGATATCTTTTTCTCAAAGGATACCTGGACAGAGGATGGATCTGAGCTTGCTCCCGGAGAGAGACTAAAAAAAGTCCTTGTCGATAATACCGGTGCCATAGCCTATCTTTTAAAGGAATACGCCACGCAAAAGTCAAAAATCAAGGATAAAAACGCTGATATTCCTATCCCTCTTTTGAAGGAGACTTTAGACCGCATCCCCATGCCCAAACAGGAAAACGAGGATGAAGAAGATATAACCGGGGTTTTGCAAGAAGCAGTTTCCGACATGATCAAGCAGATCGCGGACAAAAAAGTTAATATTAATGGTGCGGTCGTCACGATCGAGGGTCTTATCACCACTTTGCCCTTCGCAAGTATAGAGGCCGAGATAAACAAATATCTTAAGGAAGATAACGCGGACCTTACATCAATGTTTAACGGGCTTGAGGCAAACATTAACAAACAGGTTAACGAAAAAACCAACCTGCTCCAGGATACCTTTAACAGGGAGATGGGTATTTCCTTTGATGAGCATGGAAATATCGTTATAGCGGAAAGGGAGGACAAAGACCAGGTTGACCGGCCCAGTAATAAGACTGCCATTGAGAATGAAAAGGAAAGGATCACATACATGACCGCCCTTCCTGAGGACCTGGCGTTGTTTACTAATATGCTTGAGACGCCTGATAACTTTAAAGATCTTACTACTGATGAACAAAAGTATAATAAATTCATGGAATTGGCGGGTCGATACAAATCGGTCATGCACTATATGCCCACTATCGATCGGACCAAGAAATACGAAGATGAGACGGAAAGGGCAGTCGCATATCTTAGAAATCTGCAGCTGTTTTTAAATGCCGGAGGAGATTATGTTTATACCAAGATTGCCAGTGAATATTACTCAAAAAATGGTATAGAATCTAATACAGGAGTCCAGGTTCCACCTGAAGAGTATCAAAAGGAACTGAATAAGGATAAGACGATGCCTGTTTCCAAGATCCTAAACGGACTGTATGGAACAAGTGTAGCAGATCACGATGATCTTTTGGGCACATCCCCCATGTTAGCTGCCAGGGATTGCGCAAGGATAATAAATCAGGCGAAGCTATTATACGAATCAGACAGCTCTTATCCCGGCGGGTATGATGCGCTGGTTAATAATGTAAATGTTTCATTTTCCTCATTCATGCATATTTTGCCTTACAAGTCCAATCCTTTGCTCAACCAGCTTGAGGCAAAGGTAAAAATACTCATTGATGAGGCTTTGACCAAGGACGAGGATAATAGATATAAAGAATTAAAGGATAAAAACAAATTAAAAGAAATAGTAGAGCTGTGCCAGGAAACTCTTGGTGATATTGCTTCTCTTAAGTATGATCAGGAGACAGTGGAAAAGCTTAAAGATTCCACCAAAGAAGACGAGATCGAGGCAAGGAACAAAGCTGAAAAGGCATTTTTGGAAAAGTACAAGGAATTCCAGAAAAGTGACGCTGTTACCAAGATCGGAGTGTCCATTGATGTATTTTTGGAGAATACCTTTAAGGATGGCGCCAAGGTATTCTTACAGCCATTATTTGATGACACGGCAAACTACGGTGCTGAGCTTAAGACTGCCTATGAAACATTTTTACGGGAAGCTTCCGGGTACAATGCGCTTGAAGCCAAGCTTACAACCATTCCCGTACGAAAGGTAACGGAAAAGCTTCAGGAAAATGATCAGGAATACTTGAATAATATTGAGGAATTAAGAAGGTTAGAGCCGGGATTCCTCAAGGCTAAAAGAGATTTTGCCGCTGTTTACAACAAGGTCATTATCAACCGTGTGAAGATCCGCAAGTGGCTTGCCGATGGTGGTGAAGATCCGGCGGAGGGAGCCGATGGTGCAGCCCCCGCTCAGAAACCTCAGAAGCTTAGTGTGGAAGAAGGGCGTAAAAAGCTTCAGAAGATGGTTGAGGATGTATCAAAGGGCAAAGAAGGACAGGGAAAATTTGTCAAGCTTGTTATGGGACAGTATTTCAAAAAAATGTCTGTCATGGATAAGCGTGCCATGGTGGCATCAGCCATCAGAAATACAAAGAGTACTGCCATCATAGGTGGTAAGGTTGTATTTGACCCTGATGAGGATGTCAATGCATCCTTTATCAGCGGGTTATTAAAGGGAGCAGGACCTCTTTTCCAAAAGATGCTCCAGGGACTGCCCGAGGGTACTTTGCCAAAGGAATTTAAAAAGACGCTTGTAGATATGAAGTCCAATCTCTCCCATATACCCGAAGAGGTGGTTGAGGCCAGACTTTCGGCTTTGGTTGCCGAATCACGTGGCAAGATCACGAGTATTGAGGTTAAAAAGTCTCTTGGTGCTGCATCGGTTGGAGAGACATTTTTGGTAAAGCTTTATGGCCCTGATTATCAGGACGGACAGGAGGCTGTAGTAAAGATCCTTCGTCCTGAGGTTAAAAACCGCATGGACAGAGAAAAGGCATTCATGATGGAGTGCGCAAAGGCCACCAGCAAGGGTATGGAACTTACCTATCAGGGCAAGCTTAAAAATATCAATGAGGAGCTTGACTTCACCTTAGAGGCCGGCAATATAAAGTCAGGAGAAATATACAATAAAGCCTTTGATAGTAAAAAACAAAAGGATGATGTGGAGGCAATGAAACTAAGTCCCCTTGTCAGCCCTTCATCCAATGTTATGCTTTTGGAGAAAGCCGAGGGTACTACCCTTAGCAAGTACATGGAAGAGACCGATAGTATGCATCAGAATGTGCTCGAAAAAAATGCCACAAGAGATGCATATGGTACGCTTATCTATCGCCGTGATGCCGAAAAGCGGCAGGACAGAAAAGTAAGCAGCGAAGATATCATGAGCGTTGAGGAAGAACGCAAAAAGCTTATAGATCGTATGATAGCTCTAAAAAAGAGAAAGGCGCACCTTATTACCCTTTCAAAGAAATGGACATACGAGGGTATTTTTGGCAAGGGCTTTTATCACGCTGATCTTCATTCCGGAAATATCCAGGTCAGTGATGACAAGGCTGTGGTTTTGGATTTCGGTAACTGCACATCACTCACTGAAGAGCAGAAAACATCTGTCATAAGGATGATGGTATCCCTTATTACAGGCTATTGGGAGACCTTCAGGGATGAGTTTATTAAGCTTATGACCAATACCGATCCGCAGTTTATCGAGTCGCACAAAAAGGAGCTTTCCGATGTGGTTGAAAAGGTGTTCTCCTATGGCAATAACGACGATGCTGCCCTGCGTATCATGGCTATTATTTCCGAGGCATCAAGGATAGGCTTTGAGATACCCCGTGCAATAAACGACTTTGCAGATGGTGCTTTGCGGCTTCAAAACAGTGTAGATGCCATAGATGAATCGATCAAGGCGCTGAATACTGATGTCAAGGCCATTGATGAAAAGTTTTTGAAGGAAAACGAAAGCGATAAAGCAGTCGACTTAGTGGCAAATGTCCATAATAAAAAAGGTGACCTAAACTGTCTCCAAAAACAAAGGGAGATACTTAAAAGAATGGTGATCTCAGGCATCCCCAAGGAAATAATGGCTGAAGACATCGATAGGATGAAGCCTGAGGATTTCGCCAAGAAGTATTTCTCCGGTATCAGTTTTGTGAGTGAGTACATTAGGGATTACTGCCAAAATGAAGATACCGCTACCATCAAGGCCTATTTGGTTCCAATTATCGGGCCACTGATCCAGACCTTTGATTTTCTTGATGAGGCTGTGATCAACCAGTATGTGACAAGGGCGACCAAGATATTTAATGCTAAAAAGGATATGTCTGCCGTTAACAAATTCCTTGATGAGCTTAAGTCTTTGGATGTTGTGGAATCAGACTTTGTTGCCTATCAAAAGACAGCAAAGGATGCCAACAAGTCAGATGAAGAGAAGGCCGCCGCCAAGACAGCATTTTTGGACAAGTATTTTAATGTCATGACAGACAGATACATAACCAAAGACGCTGAGTCTGCGAATCAGATCATCAATGGCCAGATCAGTTCTGTGGATTATGTATTTAACATTAATGAGACTGTAATCGAAGTTGATGCCAGGGCAGAAAATAGAGGTTATGATAACCTAAAGAAGAGAATGACAGGTTTTGAAGAACAGCTGTCAGCCTTCTTTAAGGATGAACAGTATGGCGGGGAGGTTAAAACCAGATTTGACGAGCTGGCAAATAAGTATAAAGAATTGGTTCCTAAGCTGCGTGACAAACAGC
>CAMOFS010000074.1 GCA_946613735.1 uncultured Lachnospiraceae bacterium
AAAATCATGCAAGTTGCTTCGCAACTTATTTTTATATATTATAGTACCACGCCTCGCCCTGTGCGGTGTCGGAAAGCTCCATGATACTTCCGTCTTTTCCCTTGAACTGCAGCTCCTGGTTCTTGATGGAAACCCTGGTACCCTGGGGTATGGACTTGGTAATGAATGCATTGGATCCCACCACAGAATGGCTGCCGATCACCGTCTCGCCGCCAAGGATGGAAGCACCGGAGTAAATAGTGACATAGTCCTCAATGGTAGGATGGCGCTTGACCCCGTAAAGAGCCTGTCCGCCGCTGGTGGAAAGCGCACCCAAAGTGACACCCTGGTACACCTTGACATGCTCTCCAATGATGGTGGAGGATCCGATCACCACACCCGTACCGTGATCGATGAAAAAGTACTTACCAATGGTGGCTCCGGGATGGATATCTATACCGGTAACACTGTGAGCAAACTCCGTCATCATCCTGGGGATCAGCGGAACATTCAAAAGAAAAAGCTCATGGGCAAGTCTGTTAATCGTAGTAGCCATAAGCCCGGGGTAGCTTAGTATGATCTCGTCCTTGTTATAGGCTGCGGGATCCCCCTCAAAGGTAGCCTCCAGATCCGTATCCACATACTCCCTGATCTGAGGTATCTTGTGACAAAAAGTAAGAGCCAGACAATATGCCTGCTCCTCTATCTTGATCTCATCTGCGGGCACGTCCTTAAGTGATGCACATTCACAGGGCTTTGTCGCCCCCTTGCCGGCCACTGAATCATATTTTAAAACTATCGCTATCTGCTTGCTCAGGTTGTAAAGCACGTCCTCTATAAGCACCGTCAGGTTACCTTCCAGATTGTAGCTCTTATATACCTGGTCCCGATAATACCCGGGAAAGACGATCCGTAAAAGCTTCTGTGATATGGCCTTGATGGCCCTCCGGTCGGGCTGGTTAAAGACCACCATCTTATCAACGTCGCGTTCCTTCTGGTAGTCCGCTAAAATATCACCTACCAGCCGGGAAACCTCCGTATTTTCCCGATTCTCCATGTATCATTCTCCCTCTGCCGTCCACGCGGCTTTTTCTCTGTCAAAATGATCATCTATGGCCCGGATGATCTCCTTGGGCTCCATGGTCTTAAGAAGGTATCCGTCAGCCTTGAGCTTCATAACATCGATGACACTCTGCTTGTCGTTCTTACTGGTCAAAAAGATCACCGGTACATTGGCAAACTCAGCCTCAGAACGTATCATTTCCAATACCATCTTGCCGTCAACCACCGGCATCTCATAATCCAAAAGGATCAGGTCAGGAAGCTTTTTGGTCATGGACTTGATAGCCATGGTGCCGGAGTTGGCCAGGGTGATCTGGTATCTGCCCTCCAGCCAGTCACGCACGCTGCGTAAAAATGGTCCGGAGTCATCCACGATGAGGATGTTCTTGCGCTTCTGATGACCGAACTTTTCCACATAGGTATCGATACCGAGAACAACATCCTTGATATCGATGGGTCTCTCAAAGGTCTTTTTGATGATCTGCTTGGGCATCACCTTTTTAAGGAGCGCAATGTGCTCCACCTGTCCAAGTATAAAAAGCGGAATGTCCAGCTCAATGGACTTATCCCGTATAAAGATCAGTGTCTCCTGATTCTTTAACAATTCTTCATCCAAATGAATGAGCATGACAACAGCGTTATCCATGGCTGAGGTCTGGGAAACATCCTCGATATTGATGCTGGAAACCTCTGTTATGATATAGCCCGCATCCTTGAGATTATCCCTGACCGAAACATCCAGATAGCTCTTGCCCTCGGTCACATATACCAAATGCTCTCTCGCTTTTCTCATAGCTCTACCTAACCTATAGTTCTTCCATAATTTCTTTGGAAAGGGCCATCACGTCCTCCATCGCCACATCGGCGACATAGGCGCGAAGTCTGTCTATCTTGCCCTTTATGCCATCGGGAACAACATAAGCATTAAGTTCCTTCATGGCTATGTCGGCGCCGTCAAGATCAAAGGAGTCCATGGCATCATAGAGCTCCTGTAATCTGGCGCAGATGTCTTCCTTGCTGACTGACTGCTTGTCTCCTTCGCTTACCGTTGCAGCAAAGGGCCTGAGTGCATCCTTGTAGGATGCCATATGTGATAAGACCCCTTCCGTCTTGGCCTTGATGGCCTCCACGTCTCCCTCGTGTCCAAGCTGCTCCAGCTCATAAAACTCCGCGGAAAGCTCAGCCGCGCCTATCATACGGGAAGTGTTCTTAAGAGCGTGAACCTCAACAGTATATCTCTGTATGTCCCCACCCGTGATGCTGTCCCTGATAAGCTGGGTCTTGACATCCATCATGTTATAGTAATCTCCCAAAAGCGATAACCACATCGCCTTGGAACCGGAATACTTAAGGCCATCCTCCGAGGACAATCCCTCCACCTGGGGGACGTCATCTTCCACAACCTCCTCAGGGGTCTCGTCGTCACCCTCTATGATGAGATCTGCGGGCAGCCACTTTTTTGTCATATCCGTGATCTCAGTGGGCTTAACCGGCTTAGATAAAAAATCCGTCATGCCGCAATCAGCGCACTGCCTCTTGGCTTCAGGAATGGCGTTGGCAGTGAGAGCCACTATGGGAACCTCCCTTAGGTGCGGATCACCGTCTCCCCTTATTAGCCTGACCGAGGTGGGGCCATCCATCACAGGCATCATCTGATCCATATAGATCAGATCATAGTGATTCTTCCTGGCCAGCTCATAGGCCTCCTGGCCATTAACGGCAACATCAATATGCATATGAAGCGGCTCCAATAACCCCACAGCCACCTTCACATTCATCTCATTATCATCCGCCAAAAGAACCCTTGCCCCCGGCGCGGTAAAAAGCGTCCCCGACATACAACCCCTTTCCTCAAAACATAGATATGTTATTTTACCACATCATAGTTAAAAATACAAATTATCTGAGGCCTTTTCTTTCCAGCACAGCCTTTGTGCGGTCGGGATAGTTGCCTATGATACCCTCCACCTTGAGGTCACAGAGCATCTCGATGTAGGGCTCCTCGTTTACGGTCCAGGTGTTGATCTCCAATCCGTGGGAGCGGATGTCCTTTACCAGCTCGGGATTGATGAGCATTGCAAAAAGCGGGTGGTAGCACTCCACCCCATGGCTCTTGATATACTCGCCCACATCAAGGATGCCCGTTTCAGTCAAAAAGCCGCACTTTATGGTGGGATCGATCTTTTTCATCCTCATGACAGATGCATGGCCAAAGGAGGAGATCACCACCTTATCATGCATGTCATATTTTTTGATCAGGTCATAGGTAGCCTGCTCTATACCCGGATATGAAAAGATACCGGTCTTAAGCTCGATGTTGATGATGATGTCCTTGTCATGCACCAGATCCATAAACTCCTCAAGGGTAGGGATCTTACAGAAGCCCACCTTGTCCTTATATGTATAGGAAAAATCGAACTTTGTAAGCTCCTCATAGGTGTAGTCTTTTACGAAGCCCTTGCCGTCAGAAGTTCGGTCTATAAGCTCGTCATGGACGATCACAAGCTTTCCGTCCTTTGTAAAATGAACATCCATCTCGATGCCCTCACAGCCGGCCTCAATGGCCTTTTCAAAGGCTATCATGGTGTTTTCGGGATACTCTCCGGAAAACCCCCTGTGGGCGTAGTTTCTGCAAATCAATTCTGTCATAACCTCTCCTTTCATAAAAGATTCTTCTTTAATCTACTTCCTCCGGCTCAGTCTCAGGCATCTCCTCAGTCGCCTCAGTCTCAGGCATCTCCTCAGTCGCCTCATCGCCTGTTATCGCCGTCTCATCCAAAAGCTCCTCATCTGCATCCTCATATTCATTGGTGTCCATGATCTCCGTTGGCCCCAAAAATGCCAGGGGCGTCAGATCCTTGTGAGCCTCCTCCATAAAAGCATGCCAGATGCTCCCCGGGTATGAAGCCCCTGTAAGTCCAGGAAGTGACCGGGGCCTGTCATAACCAACCCATACGCTGGTGGTGTAGTACCTGGTATATCCCACGAACCATCCATCCTTGTTGTCGTTAGTGGTTCCGGTCTTTCCTGCACTCACCATCTCCGAGATGCCAAGTCCCTTTCCGGTACCCTCGGTGATCACTCCCTCCAGGATGTCCGTCATGGCACGCGCAGCATTGGTCTTGTATATGACCTCCTCGGTCTGGTCTGCCTGATATATGAGATTGCCGTCCGCTCCGGTTATCTTGACTATACATCCCGGCTCACGGTACTTGCCGTCATTTTCTATAGCAGCATAGGCCTTGGCCATCTCCAGGGGTGACACACCATTGGTAAAGCCTCCCAGAGCTATGGAAAGACGTACATCATCGTCATCCAGCCGGCTGAAATCCATAGCCTCCAGATAAGACAGTCCCTCCTCCGGCGTCAGCTCATCCAAAAGCTTATAGGCCACTGTGTTTTTGGATTTTTCCACAGCCCGGCGCAGGGTCATCTCTCCCTCGTAATATCCATCAGCATTGGACGGGCCGTCCTCTATCTCGGAATCCTCCACTATACTGTCGGCTGTATACCCTCTC
Organism: uncultured Lachnospiraceae bacterium; assembly: GCA_946613735.1. The sequence goes on from CAMOFS010000074.1 coordinate 4,560, forward strand.
TCCAGCATAGGTGTGTAAATGAGCACCGGCTTGATGGCACTGCCGGGCTGACGGAAGCTCTGGTATGCACGGTTTAGGGTATAGCCGCTCACCTCCTGGGACCGTCCTCCCACTATGGCGCGCACCAGTCCGGTAACATTATCGATACACACCGCTGCGCTCTGAAGGGTATATATCCCCTCCTCATTGGTCTCCGTATAAGCCGACAGACCATTGTCCACGGCTGCCTGCAGTGTCTTCTGAAGTGACAGATCCAAAGAGGTATATATACGGTAGCCCCCGGTAAAAAGCTTGGAATTGGCATCGTTATAAGCCTGTTCATAAGCCTCGTTATATGCCTTTTTATCATCCTGGTCATCGAATTTTGTCCTGAATTCGAAGCCGTCATTTTCCATAAGGATACGGGTGGCACAGTAATAAGTATATGTCTCCACAAAGTTGTTCTTTTTATACTTCGTGGTCTTAAGCTCGATCTTTTCCTTTTTTGCCTTCTCGTAGGTCTTTTGCGAGATGACCTTGTCCTCCATCATCTGCTTAAGTATACGATTCCGGCGCTTCATTGTCCTCTTGAAATGGTTCAGGGGATCATAGTAATTCGGGTTATTGGGGATGGCGCACAAAAAAGCCACCTGGGAAAGTGACAAGTCGCCCACAGTCTTGGAAAAATAGCCCTGAGATGCAGCCTCTATCCCATAGTACCCGTTCATAAAATATATATTGTTCATGTAAAACTCCAGGATCTGATCCTTGGAGTACTTTTTTTCCAATTCGTATGCGATGTAGATCTCCTCGACCTTACGCTCCCAGGTCCGGTCCTGGGTCAAAAACACATCTCTGGCAAGCTGCTGGGTGATGGTACTTCCTCCCTGTGTCACCTTGCCATTTTGGATCATCGCAATGATGGCGCGCACCACCGCTCTGTAATCTATACCGTGATGATGGTAAAACTTTTTATCCTCCACCGTCACCACTGCCTGCCTGGCATACACTGGTATCTCCTCGATCTGCAGATAGTACACGTCCTTTTCACCCTTGACCCTGGATATGAGATTACCGTTGACATCATATACCTCACTGGTCTCGCTGGTACGAAAGGTATCCACCGTGGATGCCGCCACAAGATGCTCGGCCTCCTTTTTCATCTCGGCCACCTTGGTGGCATAGCCGCCCAGAAAATAATATCCCATGGCCAAAAGCACCAGTGTGATAAGGACCATCTGCACCTTTAAAAAGCGCCAGGCCTTCTGCTTTTTAGTTTTCTTTTTCTTCTTAGTCGCCATATATATAACAAATATATAAAAAAGCAAAGGGCGTTTCAAAGTCCAGAAACGCCCATGCCCTTGATATTAGCTGAACTTATAGACTGTCCTGCTCTTTGCGGTAGTGCCCGCCTTAAGTACCGGCTGCTCGAAGGCCGGAATATTAATGGCATTGGGGAAGTACTGGGTCTCCAGCGCCACTCCGCCACGACGCACAAACTTTTTGCCGCCCTTCATGACCTCATCCGGGTTCATATAGTTACCGACGTAAAGCTGAATGCCGGGAAGCGAGGTAAATACTTCCATCTTCCTGCCACCGTCGGGGCTCTCAACCGACGCCGCAAAATATACATCCATACCCGGAAGTGAATATTCAGGCTCCACCGTATCCAGGTTCAGGCAGTAATTGTGATCGTAGCCTGCTGCAAACTTGAGCATATCGTAGTCTTCTTCCACCCTCTCACCGATGGTGTGTGCCTCCCTAAAGTCCATGGGAGTACCTGCCACCTCACGGATGGTGCCGTCGGGGATAGACTCCTCGTCAGCGTAGGTAAAGGTGTCTGCATCGATGACAACCCTGTGCTCTAAGATAGTGCTCCCATCCTGGCCGTTGAGGTTGAAATAACTGTGGTTGGTAGGATTGAAAATTGTATCCTTGTCACTGTCACCTGTGTAGTCCAGGATCAGTGTGTTGTCATCCCCCAAGGTGTAGGTGACGGTCATCTTGCAATTGCCGGGGAAGCCCATGTCCATATCGGGGCTGTCGTATGAAAAAGTAACTGCATTCTCCTTTTCGGAATCGATCTGCCATATCTTTTTGGCTGTGGTGTCGCTACCGGAATGGAGATTGTTGTGACCGTTGTCGTTCTTCTCGATCTCGTAGCGGACTCCGTTGAGCTCGAATACCGAACCACCGATGCGGTTGGCATTGCGTGCCACGGTGCATCCGTAGTAAGGACCGTTGACAAAATAGTCCTCCAGCTTTTCATAACCCAGTACCACATCACATCCGTCAGGCAGCACTAGCTTCCTTAATATGGCACCAAAGTTCATGATCTCTGCAGTCATGCCATTCTTATTCCTGATGGTAACCGCGATAATGTCCTGTCCGTCATTTGTTTTTCCGATTACATTTCCCATGATTATCCCTCTCCTTGGTAAACCGGTTGTTTGTTACCTGACCATTCTACCACAATGCGACTGTTAGTGCCAAATAGTATTTACCTTCTTGATGACCAAACCGGTCTTCTCATATCTACAACTGTATGTCACGTTCAATTCAGGCAGTTCACAGCATATTGGCATGCTTGAAATAGTTAGGTCCCATACGTCCCTCCGCATACATGCGCTTCATTTCA
>CAMOFS010000075.1 GCA_946613735.1 uncultured Lachnospiraceae bacterium
GCAAACTTGCTGGCAAACCACTGGATGCGCTCCTTTTCGGAAAGTATCTTTTCTATTTTTTCAGGCAAAGTCACAAGCTCTGCAATAAGAGCCTCGATCTCCGCAGGCTCCAAAAGTCCCTTTGCCTCACCAAGCGCCATGGCAAAAAGGTACATGGCAATAAGCTGGGTGGAGTAAGCCTTTGTGGTGGCCACTGAAATCTCCGGCCCTGCAAGGGTCAAAAATGATGAGTCTGCCTCACGGGCGATGGAGCTTCCCATGACATTTACAATGGCTAAGGTATGCGCTCCCAGATCCCGGGCCTTGCGAAGAGCCGCAAGGGAATCCGCAGTCTCGCCGGACTGGCTTATTACGATTACCAGGGTCTTTTCAGAAAGAATGGGATTCCTGTATCTGAACTCGGAAGCCAGCTCTACTCTCACCGGAACCCGGGCCATATCCTCTATGACGTACTGGGCCACCATACCCACATGGTAGGCAGAACCGCAGGCGGTGATAACCACGTTGTCAACATCCTTAAGCTGCTCAGCACTCAGTCCAAAGCTTTCCAGATTGACAGTACGGCTGCCGGTCTCGCCCTTTACGCCCGAGCCTATGGTATCCCTTATCACACCGGGCTGCTCGTGGATCTCCTTGATCATGAAATGCTCATAGCCGCCCTTTTCAGCAGCTGCAGCATCCCAGTCGATAAGGACCACTTCCTTCTCGATCTTATCGCCGTCTAAGTTGTAATACTCCACTCCATCGGCGGTAAGTCGTGCCATCTCCATATCATTGATGTAGGTGACATGATCCGTATACTTTAAGATAGCGGGAACATCTGAGCTTAAGAAATTCTCTCCCTCGCCTAATCCGATGACCAGGGGCGAATCCTTTCTGGCTACATATATCTCACCGGGATAGTCCTCAAACATCACTGCCAGGGCATAGCTTCCACGGACACGTACCATGGTCTTGGCGATGGCATCGATGGGACCGATCTGATATTTTTTATAGTAGTAATCAATAAGCTTGACTGCCACTTCACTGTCGGTCTCAGAATAAAACTTATAGTTATGACGTATCAGCTTGTCACGAAGCTCCTGGTAGTTTTCAATGATACCGTTATGGATGCCTATGACATTGCCATCATCCGACACATGGGGATGTGCATTGGTCTCGGAGGGCTCACCATGGGTAGCCCAGCGGGTATGTCCTATACCACAGCTTCCCTTTACGGAATTACCTCCGTCGGTCTTTTCTGACAGTACCATGAGTCGTCCCTTGGCCTTGACCACGGTAGGCTTTTTGTCCCCGTCACGGACCGCTATACCTGCAGAGTCATAGCCCCTGTATTCCAGCTTGGACAAGCCCTCCAAAAGAATGGGAGCCGCTGCCCTTTTGCCTACAAATCCAACTATTCCACACATATGATTCTCCTCATTTTTCCGTAATAATAAACTCCCTCGATTTTACTACATTAGCATCATAAAAGCAATAAAAACGGCCGCCGGGCTGAAACCCGACGGCCTGTATCTACAAGCATCATATACACTTAAGCATCGGCCTCTGCGCCCTCATCTACACCATCCAAACTAAAGAAGTTGATCTCGTCATTGAGCTTGGTAGCCAGTGCCTTAAGATCCGTAGCCGCATCACCGATGACCTCGAATGTGGCATTGAGCTCCTCCATGGAAGCATTGGTCTGCTGGGTGGAAGCTGCATTCTCCTGGGATACTGCAGACAGATCGGAGATGATGGCATTAAGCCTCTCCTTGCTCTCATTCAAAAGAAGGATCTTCTCATGGATCAGGCGGGCTGCATCATCCACACTGTGAACATTTTCAACCATGCCGTCCATATCATTCTTTGTGGAGCCCAGCTGCTCGTTCTGGGCATTGAGGCCCTCGTTGAGCTTATCGATGATCTCCACGCTCTTGGCTGACTCGGAAACCAGATTGTCAACTATCTGTCTGATGGATACTGCTGCATCACCTGACTGGTCTGCCAGGGATCCGATCTCTGTAGCAACTACTGCAAAGCCCTTACCTGCCTCGCCTGCACGGGCTGCCTCGATGGAAGCATTAAGTGCCAAAAGGTTAGTCTGGCCTGAAATATCATTGATGACATTGGATGCATCGGCGATCTCCTTGACCGCATCATTGGTGGCTCTGATCTGGGCATCGATCTGCTGCATAGCCTCCATAACTGCCTCATTCTGACCTAGCGCCTTATCAAGAGCTGCCACTGTACGATTGCTGGCCTCCATCATCTCCTTGGCTGCGACAGACAGGTCATCGACAGAAATGGTGATGCCGTCAATGTTGTCTCCCATCTCACCGGTATTGCTGGCAGAATCCTGAACTGACTCAGCCTGGCTTACAGCGCCCTTGGAGATATCATCAATAGCCTCGGTAACCTGTGAAGAAGCAGCATTGGCCTGCTCCGTGGTACCTGAAAGCTCATTACCACTCTTTGTAACCTCTCCCGAAAGAGTGATCGTGGTGGAAATAACCTCCTTTAGCTTGTCCCTGATCACTATGATCTCATCCGACAAGACTCCGAGCTCGTCCCTTCGATCCCTGGTCTTTGCAGGAATGACGAATGCCAGATTACCGTTGCCCAGCTTTTCAAGTCCCTTAACTATATTGCTGATGGCAACGGAGGAACTCTTCAAAAGGGAAACCCCTACGATGATCATAATGAGCATACCCACTATAGCAGCTGCTATCATGGCACTGGTAATCTGGTTGATGTGCTTGGTAACGGGGCCCTGCTCCTTACCTGTAAAAGCCATACCTACTACACTTCCGTCAGAATTCTTGAGGGGCATATAATAAACGTAGTAGGGCTTTCCTGCGATCATAACATTATCCGCATGGTATTCCTCGCCCTTTTTTAAAACCGTCTCAATGACCTTTTCTCCGGCATCCGTGCCCTCGGCTGAATTGCCGTTCTCATCCACAACTGAGGTAACCCGGCGAGTAGGACCGTAGAAAATGGTGTATTCCAGATTGGTAGCCTTATGAAGATCCATGATCTGCTCTAAATACTCATCATGGACAGGCTGACCGCCCTTTGTCAGGCCGTTTTCCTCATCATAGGCCCAGTCTCCATCCCATTCGTTGGTAAACTGGCTATCCATCAGGTAAGCCGCTGTGTGCAGCTCTTCCTCATAAGACTTGATATACGCCTCCCGCATGTTGCTGATACCCAAAACGGTAAGGATCACCGTCAGAGCCAACGTGCATACGAGTGCAACAATCATAATGTTCCCTACTAACCTCCTGTTTTTTTTGACTTCCATTGCTACCTCCATTCAAGTCCAAATCAAAAAACTACAACCTCGTCCACACCAAGACTACATATGCTGTTTTATCCAATCATATATGAAAGCGTACACCTCCTGTCTGTCCATTTCGTTAAGGATCTCATGCCTGTCACCCGGGAAAAGATGGATGGATACGTCCTTTATTCCGGCATCCCTGTATCTGTTGTATGCCTCTATGACTCCAGCCCCAAGGCCTCCCACAGGATCCTGGTCACCCGATGCGAAAAGAATGGGAAGATCCTTATTGATCCTCGCTATATTCTCCTGTCTGCCGGAAAAGCCCGCGGAGTTGATAAGCAGCCTGTATCCGTTAAGAGAAAATACAAAGGTATCCTTGGGATCATTGTAATACTTTTTGACGCTCTCAATATTGGTGGAAAGCCAGCTCTTTTCTGGCTCGGATCCATCCACGGAAAAGCCCTTGTAAGGCGCATCATACATGAGATTGATAATGAACTTGGGAGCCTTTTTATCCCAGCCTCCAAAGGTCTTTACGATATTAAGGGCTACCATACCCGCCTTGCAGGCCGACTCCTGAACTGTACCCGTGCCTGTAAGGATAACTCCGTTGACCCCCTTAAAATCCGAAGACTTTAAGGTAAGCAGATGTCTGGTAAGATATGAACCCATACTGTGTCCCAAAAGGAAATACGGAATGTCGGGATACTGCTCTTTTATTATCTTATAGTTGGAAAAAATGTCTTCAACACAGGTTTCGGAAGGTGTGTCGGTATGAAGTACACCCCAGTCACCGTGATCTTTGACTGACTCGCCGTGGCCGATATGATCGTGACCCATGACCACAAAACCCTGTGAATTGAGATACTCTGCGAACTCGTCATAACGCTCGATATACTCGATCATACCGTGGACCAGCTGGATAACGCCTACCGGCTGTCCGTCGGGCGTCCATTTGACAGCATGGATATGGGTGCCGTCCCTGTCGCAGGACTTGAAACTGTAATACTCCTTCATGAATAAGACCTCCCTGCACCATCCTGAGAAAAATGTTTCACAGAACAGAAATTACACAAACTAATATTACTCTTTATTAAACTAATATGCAAGAAAAAAGTGGTACCAGGATCCTTCGCTACGCTCAGGATGACAGGGCGAGCCTGCACAGTCAGAATGACATGGAGAGGCTGTCATTCTGAGCGAAGCGAAGAATCTTTTTACAGGATCAGCATCGCATCGCCAAAGGAGAAGAACCGGTACTTCTGGCGCACTGCCTCCTCATATGCAGCAAGTACGTTCTCCCTCCCTGCCATGGCAGACACCAGCATCAAAAGGGTGGACTGGGGCAGATGGAAGTTGGTGATGAGTGAATCAACAACCAGAAATTCGTAGCCGGGATAGATGAATATCTCTGTGTCGTCAGAGTCCGGTGCTACCCAGATGGGATCACCCTTTTCATCCCGCAACTTACCCTCTTTTTTTAGCTTGCCGGCACAGGCCTCCAGAGTCCTGGTACTGGTGGTACCCACGGAAATGACCCGTCCTCCCCGCCTTTTTGTTTCGTTGATAAGCGATGAAGCCTCCGGGGTTATTTGGTAGGATTCGCTGTGCATCTGGTGATCTGTGATCTCCTCGGCACTCACCGGCCTAAAGGTACCCAGTCCCACATGAAGGGTCACCTCTGCGATGCCCACACCCATGTCTTTTACCTTTTGTAAAAGCTCCGGTGTAAAATGAAGACCCGCTGTAGGCGCTGCCGCTGAGCCATCGTATTTGGCATAGACGGTCTGATAGCGGTTTTTGTCCGCAAGCTTATGGGTAATGTATGGAGGCAGGGGCATCTCCCCCAGGGCATCGAGCACCTCCTCAAATATTCCCTCATAGGAAAACTCCACCACCCGGTTGCCGTCCTCGTGCACCTCTGTCACCTCAGCCCTTAAGAGGCCATCACCAAAGGATATCCCGGCTCCTTTTTTAAGCCGCTTGCCGGGTCTGGCCAGGCACTCCCACCTGTCGGCATCCAGCCTTTTTAAAAGCAAAAGCTCTGCCACTCCGCCGGTGGGATCCCTGTGGCCGATGAGCCGCGCAGGTATCACCCTGGTGTTATTGATCACCAGACAGTCCCCGGGATCTAAGTATTCTGTTATATCATAAAAATGGCGATGGGTCACACCGCCATTTTTTCTGTCGAGAACCATGAGCCTGGAGGAATCTCTTTTTAAAAGAGGATCCTGTGCTATGAGCTCCTCGGGTAAGAAGTAATCAAAATCGGAAGTCTTCATAATACACCTATAGTATTCCTATTTTGTCCAGTGCCATCCTGCATCCCGCGACGATGGGGGCATCATCAGGGAGGAAAAATACATTCTCACCCTTGATGTCATACTCTGCCAGCCTGTTGTCTGAGATAATGGCCGAAAGCAGGGACAGATCTCCTACATCCAGCATGTCCGCCATGGCCGCATCGGGAAGACGGTTGGCTATGACTCCCACCTTGTCGCACATCATAAGGTTATCGGACACCGACTTGATGGTCTGGATGACCTGACAGCCCTTTTTGCTGGCATCCGTGATCAGCAAAAGATGGGTCACCTTTTCCATGACACGTCGGTTGATCTGCTCTATGCCTGCCTCTCCGTCTATGACCACGTAGTCAAAATTGGAGGACAAAAGCCCTATGACCTCCTTGAGATAGGAGTTGATCTTGCAGTAGCAGCCTGCCGCCTCGGGGCGTCCTACAGCGATAAAGCTGTATCCATCCCGCTCCACAAGGGCGTCCATAATGCGGTATTTGGCTTCACCCAAAAGCTCAATGGCCGTCTTGGTGTCACCATTTTCCACTGTGCTTACTACCTCGCGGCGGATATCATCAATGGTGGTCTCCACCTCTATGCCAAGGGCAGTGGAAAGACCCACCGCAGGGTCGGCGTCAATGGCCAGTATCTTTTTATCCGGAAAAGCCTCGCAAAGCAGCTTTACCATGACTGCGGAGCAGGAGGTCTTTCCCACACCGCCCTTGCCGGCCACTGCAATAATCTTTGGTTCTGACATGTTGTTCCTTTCTTGAGATCCTTCGCTTCGCTCAGGATGACAACGGGTGTAGCCCTCCTGTCATTCTGAGGGCGCAGCCCGAAGAATCTTTTATCTGTTTTCGTAACGTTTTGCTACTACGTCCCAGTCGATGATCTTCCAGATCTCATCCACATACTTAGGACGCAGGTTCTTGTAGTCGAGATAGTATGCATGCTCCCACACATCTATGGTAAGAAGTGGCGTATGTCCAGTACCCTGGGTAATGGGATTCTCCTGGTTGGCTGACTGAGACAGATAAAGCTTGCCATCCTTATCAGCGGAAAGCCATGCCCAGCCGCTTCCGAACTGTCCTACCGCAAGAGCAGAGAGCTTTTCCTTAAGGGCATCAAAGCTTCCAAACTCTGCATCGATGGCAGAAGCAATAGCACCATCAGGCCTGTTGTCCTCTCTGGGAGCACGAAGCTGCTCAAAGTAGATATTGTGGTTATAAAAGCCACCGCCATTATTTAATACTGCGGTACGTGTAGCTGCATCTGATATCTGGTCCAGATTGGCCAGCACCTCCTCGATGGGCTTGCCTGACACCCCGGCCTTTTCTGCTGCAGCATTGAGGTTAGTGGTGTAGGTGGCATGGTGCTTGCCGTGGTGGGTCTCCACCGTTTCCTTGCCGATTACCGGCTCCAAGGCATCTGTGGCGTAAGCCAGTTTGATCTGTTCGTACATAAATATTTCCCCCTTTCATTATAAGATCCTTCGCTTCGCTCAGGATGACAGGGCGATCCCGCTTCGCTCGATGACATTACGAGGGCGAGCCTTCTTTGTCATTCTGAGGGCGCAGCCCCTTGTCATTCTGAGGGCGCAGCCCCTTGTCAT
>CAMOFS010000076.1 GCA_946613735.1 uncultured Lachnospiraceae bacterium
TGACATGTTGTGACGCTTCATATTACATACTATGACGCTTCATATTACATACTATGACGCTTCATATTACATACTATAACGCTTCATATTACATACTATAACGCTTCATATTACATACTATAACACCATAGATGAGAGTCTGTTACAACAAGCAACATCGCGTCCATAAGTATACTATAACACGAGTATTTTTTCCACAAAAAAAGTCCCGGCAGCAAAACCGCCGGGACCTACTGTGTTAACACAGCTTCATTCGAATTTCCTTGGTAATGATGTCCGTGTAGCTGAAGGATAACAGCTGTGCCGGAGACTCGTCGGACTCGTCATTGACTAAGATGGTGAAAACGCTGGGATATGCTTCCTGGATGACTCCCTTTTGGATATCAACCTTGTTGCGTCCGCGATCAAGCTGGATCACAACCTCGCTTCCACACTGCTGCTGGACGGAAGCCCGTACCTTATCGAAATCTGAATGTTCCATGATGCTTTTTACCTCCTACTCGTCCCGAGATCGGATAAAACACAAAACACACCCTGACACGCTGTCGGCGTATCGAAAATGTCTGTATAAATACTCTCTTCGGGAACCTCGCTTTTGGCATTATACCACGTTTGGCCATATATGTCAAAAAATATTTTGGCGATTTAACGCGTTAAAGTGTCGCCAGGTGATCCACAAACTGCTGAGCTACCCTGCCGGAGAGGCCTCCGTGGCGGAGTGCCCATTTGTCCGCCTCTGCCAAAAGCTCCTCCCGGGACATGGTGATACTGTCGTTCTTTGCCGCAAGGGAGGTGACTATATCGTAAAAGGTCTTTCTCTCAGGCCTGAAATAAGCGATGCTGACACCGAACCTGCCTGACAGAGACAGTCTCTCTGCCACAGTATCGCTGTGATGGATATCATCCTCATCATAATCCCGGTCGGAAAACTTTTCCTTTAGTAGGTGCCTGCGATTTGAGGTGGCATAGATCAGCACATTATCAGGGCGCGCCTCAAGGTCTCCCTCGATCACAGCCTTGAGATACTTGTACTCCGTCTCACCGGTCTCAAAGGACAGATCATCCATGTAGATGATGAACTTGTAATTGCGTCCCTTGATGATGCTTATGATTTCAGGAAGATACTTAAACTCATGGCGGTATATCTCTATAATACGAAGTCCCTGCTCATAGTAATGGTTCAATAGGGCCTTGATGCTGGTGGACTTACCCGTACCGGCATCACCGTACAAAAGCACATTATTGGAAGGTTTTCCATTTAAAAAGGCCTCGGTATTTTGTACCAGCTCCTTCTTTTGCTGCTCGTATCCCACCAGGTCATCCAGAGTCACATTGCTGGTAGCGATTATGGGAACTAAAATATCTGTCTTGTCTACCCCGGCATCATAAGCTGCTATCCGGGTGGATATGCGAAAGGCCTTGTTCATGCCGAACTGTCCCACACCATACTTTTCATAAAAGTCCATTACCGCATCATAAAAGCCCTCAGCATCTTTGGCGGTACTCAGGCTGTCGCTTAATTCCCTGATACGGGTGCTGACATTCCTGTTATATGCGTGGGGCTTTTTTTCCACCGCATGGTAGTCCAGGATGATAGAGAAGCAGTTTATGCCCAGTCTTTCCTCCACGGTTTTAAAATCATAGTCCAGAAGGCTTTTGAATACCTCCATATCATTTTTAACAAATTCATTAACTGAACCGTCCACCCTGCCGGTCTTTTCGGAAACGATAGTAAAGGGCGTCTCCGTCATCGCCAGCAGATATGCTATATAATTATGCCACAAGTTTTTATCGAAGCCGTAGTCCGTGGCAAGGTCCAAAAGCCTGTGGATCTCATCCAGGGTCCGGCTTTGCAGGTCGCCTATCTTGGATGACGCATGGATGGCAGGACCCATGACCGGCCTGCCATTATCAGTGGCAACCTCCTCCACCTCTTTTATAATGCTTGCCAAATGGCTTAATATGCTGTCTCCTTCGGTGTCTCGATAAATGATAAGCTTTGATACCAGTTTATGCATTATCTTTCTCCTTTGTGATATTGGTTGATGCTACTTCTCTGCATATGCCATCCCAGTCAAGTTCGTTCATCATACTCTCGATCTTATTGATCCTTTCTCTGTCACAGGGTTCAAGACTATAGGATCTAAGCTCTTTTAATAACTCTTCCAAAAGTCCATATTCCATAGCCTGGGCTATCTCCGATATTGTCTGATATGCCTCCTTAAGTGAAGCAGGCTCCATCCGTGGCAGCCCCTCATCAGGCTCCTCAAAGGTGACTTCAAGGCCATGATACATCTCCAGCAGCACCGGGGTCTTCTCATCTATGTATGCGATATCATTTTTCTTCCCCGCATCCTCTAAGCTCTCTGCCAGCTTTGAAAGCTTTGTCGCACCTATGATCCTGGCGGAGCTCTTTAGGGCATGGACCTTTATTGTGTAGTTTTCTATGTCTTTTTTCTCATATAGTCTAAGGATCTCCTCAGCCTTGTTGGGTATGGTCTGGCAGAAGACAGTCAGCACTGACAGGTAGCCTTCAGCTGAGCCGCAGTTCTTGACTCCTTCACTCTCGTCCACCTCCGGCAGCTCGTACACCCAGGACGGAAGTTTTTCATCGATCTGCTGTGAGCCATCACAGTTAACCTCCCCGGGAGGCAGGATCTTTTCATCCGGCAAAAGATCTATGAGCATCCTCTCCAATCTCTCTCCGTCCACCGGCTTTGACAGGTAATCCGAAAAGCCTGCATCAAGATACAGCTTCCTGGCTCCCGCCACTGCGTTGGCAGTCAGAGCAACCGCAGGCGTGTCTCGGTTAACGCCATCGGCTCTCATGCGCTCCAAAGTCTCTATACCATCCATCTCAGGCATCATATGGTCTATAAACACCACATCATATGGCTTATCCTTTGTTAGTTCAAGGCCTTCCTTTCCGGACAAGGCACAGTCTATCTGCACGCAGGTCCTCTTCAAAAGGCTCTGCATTACAGTGATGTTCATCTCAGTATCGTCCACCACCAGTATCCTTGCGTCCGGTGCAATAAAGAGCTCCTGATAGACATAGTCCTCTCCTTCGCTTTTAATGTCAATTATGTCGCCCGTATCCTCCCAGCTTAGGACCTTCTGCTCCAGGTCAAAGGATACCTCGGTGCCGTGGCCGTATTCACTCTTTACCTTAAGCTCGCTTCCCATAAGCTCCAAAAGACCGCTTACGATGCTCATGCCAAGACCTGTACCCTCGATGGAACGGTTACGTCTTTCCTCAAACCTCTGGTAAGGCTCCATCAGCCTTTTCATATCGTCAGGCTTTAAGCCTATTCCGGTATCGGTCACGGAACACTTCAGGATGACATGTGAGTCATCCTTTTTTTCAAACCTTACTTTTAAGGTGACGGATCCTGACTCCGTATACTTTACTGCATTGGTCAAAAGATTCAGTACACACTGCCTGATGCGTATCTCGTCTCCGAACAAAAGCCTTGGTATCCGGCTGTCTACATCCACTATATATGAGAGTCCCTTGCTCTCGGCTCGTCCGCGGATCATGTTGGACAGATCCCCTATGAGGGCAGCCATCTCGTATTGGGCCGGAATGATCTCCATCCTGCCCTCCTCCACCTTGGATAGATCTAAGATATCGTTGATCAGGGACAAAAGGGTCCGCCCCGCCGACATGATATCAGCCGCATATTTACGGATGGGGCTCTCAGTACTCTCCCTGAGTATCATCTCATCCATTCCCAAAACAGCATTGATAGGCGTCCTTATCTCATGAGACATCTGTGCAAGGAAACGGCTCTTTGCCTCATTGGCATTGTCGGCGATCTCCTTTTGCTTTTCCAGCTCCTCCATGTATCTGAAGTGATCGGTGTCATCCACTATAGCATAGATTTTGCCTACGGTCTTGCCATCATTGACAAGTTCATTTTCCTCAGGAGAATAGATCCTGTCTCCTATGTTGATGCTCTCTTTTGCCTCTATTGCCCGGATGATCTCTTTTGGAATGCTTCCCCCATTCCCGGAAAGCTTTGGATACAGGGCCTTCGCAGGTTCATTGATATACTTGATCGTACCGGAATTATCTACTGCTATTATGCCCTCCGACAGCCTGTCTATCACGAAGTCCTTGGCGATCTCACGCGTGCCCAAAAGGTCGTAGGAGAACACCGCGATCATCATGAATATCATACCAAAAAAGTATCCAAAAGTGGTGGCATCAAAGCTGAAGGTGATGAGATTCCTCCCCATCATCTGCGCTGCAAAAAAGAAGCTTTGGATCACAACTCCAAGGAAAACCGCCATCAGGCGCCGCCTGTATATTCCTTCCTTCTCATATACATATGCCCTGACATATGCCCTGACAAGCCAGGATAAACCCACAACAATATAGACAACCTGAAGCCCCACGAAAATATCATGAACGGGTCCATTTCCATGATACAGCTTAGGGAACATTCCATAGACAATGAATTTTGTATGGTTATAATAGAGAACGTTTTTTCGGATAAAAAGTATGACCACGTATATACCGGAATGAACTGTCATCAAGACCACTTTGATCCAGCCCGGTACACGGACCTTGCAAAGCTCGGCAATGAACATAAAAAGCGCATATGCGTACCACACCCGGCCCACATATGCAAACTGTAATGCCGTTATAAAGGAATCCTGTATGGTGGACATAATCTCCAAAAGATAGCCTATATTCGCAGCCAGAGCAGCCACACAGCTGAAGAAAAGATATGCATGGAGCTGAGTCTTCATCCTTCTGAAAACCACGCAGCTCTCCAAAAAAACACCCAGAATACTGATGTATTGCATTCCAAGCAGCAAGTTACGAGTTGTCATTTTGGGCCTCCCCCCAGATCACTTCCCCTTTACTTATCCAGCAGATCAAATGTCACAGGCAAAAGCTCATCTAATCTGTAACAAACATATCCGTCTTTTTTGGCAAGGTATACCGGAAAGTCAGCATCACAGAACTCTGCCATTACCTGCCTGCATATCCCACAGGGCGGGCATGGCTCATCCACCTCTTCTCCCTCAGGATGTCCGGCTATGGCTATAGCTTTAAAGCTTTTATATCCACTGCTTACCGCTGCAAAGATAGCGGATCTTTCTGCACAGTTCGTCGCTCCATAGGAAGCATTTTCAACATTACTGCCCAAAAAGATCTTTCCGTCATCGCATAAAAGAGCTGCGCCAACCTGAAAATGTGAGTAGGGCGAATAGGACTTGGCAGTCTGCTGCTTTGCCTGCTCCACCAGATTATTTATAGTTTCCTGATCGATCATAAAACACCTCCAAAAACACTTGTCTGTATTGTACCACAATCAGTAAGAAAACCAAAACATCCCTTATTCATGAATGTTATAATTTGTTATTACCACTTCTTCCCTTGGATACTTAATCCCTGTCCTTCCAATAGTAATCAGATTATACCCATGCTCTTTTACCCAATCCAATAGCATATGATGAACTTTTCCATTATGAGAAATAACATTAGATAACATAAACTTGTATCCGGCCTGATCAAGGCCATGCAAATAGGACAGCAGCTCAACCTCATTATTTGCATTCCATCCTTCCAGGCCTCTTTTTCCATCATTATACTCTGCGTTAGTAATAAAATATGGGGGATCAAAATAAAACAATGTATCCTCAGGAAATCTCTTATAATTAATATCGCTATACGGTCCTTGAACCAATTCGTATTCAAAAGACCTGACCCCAAAGTTTGTTATTCTTTCCGTTATTCCCTCACAATACTCATTATTCCCTACGGGTGTATTCATCTTTTGACTCGAATTAAAACGAATCATATTTTGAAATGCATATATTTGGAGCACAAAAAGGTTAATAGCAGTCTTTTCATCCTCATTATAATGCTCTCTCAATCTATTATAGGCATCTTTATTCTTTTTTACCAAGCCATATGTTTTTACAATTTCTTCGACCTGACGGATTATTTCTTCTGACTCCGTGTTTACTAACATATCAATAATCTCATAAACATAGTGATTGAATTCAAAATAATACACTTTATCCATTGCTACAATATTAGCACCAACGTTAAAAGCACCGCCCATTGCATCAACAAAAGTTCCAACATGCTTAGGTAATTGTTTTACGATCATTGGAAGCAAAGTATCTTTACTTCCGGAATAGTTCAAAGGAGATTTATGGATCTCCCGATTTTTTCTGAAATATACTATTGCCTCCTTCAATTTGCCGTCGGCACCCTTATAGCTTGAGTTATTTGTGGAATACTCTCTATATTCACTTGTTTCAATAAGAACCTGGCCATCAGCCGCAAACCTCTTAGCAAGCTCAACGAGTTCTTCCAGTGAAATTAGCGACTGATTGCTATAACTTATCAAAACATGGGTAAAATCAATTTGCCTGAACAGATCCTCAAATTCTACTGCAACTTTTTGTTTGTTTGAATATCCAGAAAACTCACGATTACTTCTTCTTCCTGTCTTCCCAAAAATATCCGGTGAATCATACCTCGTAATGGTTTCCAGCATATGATAGGAATTAGTATACTGAGTTGTTGTATATGGCGGGTCGATATATGCTATATCCCCTGAAATCTCTCTCACCAGTTTATTTGCGTTTTCATTGAAAACAGTATTTGTACCATGTGAAATCCTCTCTGATACTTCGAGTGGTTCGATCATAAATGGTTTTAAAGAGCGCTGTTCCCAGAATTTGAAGAACGCCTGATAAGTTCCTGAAGTATTAGAAACCTTTAATACAGACTCCAATAATGAGGCTATCAGAAACGCATATTCGGCTTCAGAAACAACTTCTTCTTTATATAGGTTTTCAATATCGATACGCATTCCATCTATTTTTAATGCATTATCTTCTGTAAAAAACATCCTGCCCCCAACAGGAGTATAATTGTTATAAATAAAAAATTCGCCGGAAGGTTCATATACCCTTTGATTCAGCCATTCAAATGGAAGCATCCCATATTTCTTTTTAAACTTCTTAAATGCCGGCACTCCCGAATTCCATAGTTTCGCTTTTGCAATAATACTTGCATACCCCATATAATCATTTGCAATTATTGAGTATCTGTCTTTAAAATAGTCTCCCACAGATGCTGTCCCTGAAAACAAATCTGCAAATATTTCACCTTCAATATTATATTTAAAAATAACAC
>CAMOFS010000077.1 GCA_946613735.1 uncultured Lachnospiraceae bacterium
GCTCCTGTAGGGCAAACACCAGCGCAGGTGCCGCACTCAACGCAAGCGCTCTCATCGATGTTGTACTGTGAATCTCCTGCAGAAATAGCACCAACGGGGCACTCGGGCTCACAGGTACCGCAAGAAACACAAGAATCACTGATCACATAAGCCATGATAATTACCTCCTAAATATTAGTTTTCAATACAATACAGTATCTTTTGTAGATACGTATGCTATTTTAAAGCAAAAATAGCAATAATTCAAGTAAAAAATGGCAAAAAACCTTATGTTAGCGCCGGTTAACAGGATTGTTGGACTTGATAAATCTCCAAAATTAGTATAAGATGTATTGGAAATAATGAGGAAAGGAGAAAAAAAATGGACGCTACATTACAAGAAAAAACTGAAAGTACGGCTCAGGTAACCAAAGAAACACTCATTGGTGAGCTTTTACAGATAGATCAGGATATTGCCCCCATTCTTTTCGGTATTGGGATGCACTGCCTTGGATGTCCGGCATCACAGATGGAGTCTTTAGAGGAGGCTGCCATGGTACACGGCATCAATCCTGACGATCTGGTCGATGAGATTAACAGCTTTTTGGCAAGCAAATAATATCTATATCTGTGATAATGCCTGGATAGCATCCGCCGGGATGATGGTCTCGGATATCTCTATCAGATGAGAGTCAAGGCCCAGCGTCTCCGGAAGGGGTGTGGAGTATTCGCTTAAGATATTGCAGAGGCGGTTAAAGACCTCCGGTGTGGCCTCGTCCATGGACAGGATGAGACAGTACTCGCCGGTGTAGAGCTTTAAAAGCCTGCTGCTGCCGGGGTATGTAAAATCAAAGGCCCGGGACGCATCAACTGCATCATCCAGGTTATCAAAGCAGAAGGATCTGACAACGTTTTCAAAAGGCACATCCGACTCGGTACTCTCCGAACTGTCGGATGCAGCCTTTTTTGCATTTTTACCGGCAAAGAGCTTAAGAATGTCATTGGCGGTATGGCTGTAGTCGATGGTCGGCATGGGACTGGTGAAATCCTCAAGTGAAAAATCGTCGTAGTCATCATAATCATCGTCCGAATCCGAGGAGGATATGTCCGAAAGATCAGCAAAGCTGGAAAATCTGGTATCCAGCTCGTCGGGGTATGGAACCTTGGTAACGATGAGTATGATCCCATTCTCCGAAACGGGGATAGCCTCTATGACCAGGGGAAGATCCTCTGCCTCAAAGCCATATTTGTAGGAGGCCCATCTGAGCATCTCCTTAAAAAGCGTACGTGCCTTGGGAGTACCGTAGGCAAATTCCGAAAGTCTGATATTGCGCTGCTCCAAGTCCTCACGGCTTAGAGTGCATTTGATCTGATTCTCATTTATCTTTTCTATTCTCATATATATATCCAATCCTATACGATCACATAGTCCTACATACATTATAGAGGATTAATCAACCTGCGTAAAGTTAATAATTGTTAACAATTTATTAAAAAAATTTAATAAAGGTTAACAAAGGTAAACAATGATCCCAAACTATTGAAATTCCTAAAATAGCCTGCTATATTATGCGAGGAAACGGGGATTGAAGTAATCTCCGAATCGAAAAGCTGCATACCGACATTTTCTGATTTTCATTTACCAGGGTTTTACCAAATAAAACACATATCGGTAATATTCCACTTTAAGTATTTGAGAAGTAGGTTTTGGAGAGTTTTTATCAGGAGTATTTATATACCACAGTGTTTCCTGCCTCCATAAGGAAAATGGAAGACAACTAAAGCAAAGAGAAGATTTGCGTATCCCGTGGGGGGACTTACAGACAAAGGGTATGGCAGGCTGAGAAAGGAGATGGTAGGACAAAAACGAAAATAATCGAAACCGACAGTAGAATCAAGTACGTATAATAACCTGCTGTCGGAGAAACCGGTGTTTAAGTCATTTATTCTGTTTATGAGTAACTATTAACAAAACACGAAGGGAAAAAACGATACGAAATCAGACGTGGGAGCAGGATTTTTACATTCTGCTCCCGTTTTATGATGAAGTTATGTTATAATATCATCTAAATGAGTTAGGAGGCACTTATGAACAAAAAGAAGAAAAGTGCGAGCGGTCTGTACATATTATTGGTCCTCGGACTTCTGATACTTGTTTCGGGACTGCTGATAGTGGCAAAAAAGTATGCTCCCACCAGAGAGAGGATGGAGCTTTCTGAGGTATATGAGAACAATTTTGAAAATGAAGCTGCTGTTATAATTAATGGCGAATACATGCCCACTGATAATACAGCCGATTGTGCAAACGGAGTGATCCTGTCCGGAACCCCCTATCTTCACCTGGATTTTATTAAGAACAATATAGATAACAGGTATGTATATGATGATAGTGAGAATGTCCTTCGTTACACCACGGATACTGATATTATCTCTGTGAACGTAGGCGACAATACCTACAGTGTGGGACGTACCGAGGAGAGCATAGACGCGCCAATTATCCAGCAGGAGGGCGGCGGAGTGTATCTGGCTGTACAATTTGTCCAGAAGTATTCGGATCTGGGTTATTCCCTTGAGACTGATCCTGGCCGCATCATCATAGAGCGGGCCGGATGGGAGAAAAAGACAGCTACTCTCAAAAAAAATACGCAGATAAGACGGCTCGGAGGTCCCAAGAGCAAGATTCTTAAGGATGTAAATAAAGGCGATCAGGTGGTCATATTAGATGAGATCGCAAAGTGGACTGAGGTCATGACAGAGGATGGCGTCATCGGCTACTGTATGGACAAGTACCTGATTGACAGGAATGAAGAGACCGTGGCAGCCATGCTTCCAGAGAGGGACTACAAGCACATCCTTATGAATGAAAGAGTATCCATGGGCTGGGTACAGATAATGGATAAGCCCGGTAACGTCACTATTGACAATATTCTTAACAGGGCAGGCGACAGGATAAACGTTCTCTCACCAACCTGGTTCAGACTTTGTGACAACAAGGGTGGCATAGAAAACATAGCCAGCTATGATTACGTTAACAAATGCCATGAACGAGGCATCCAGGTATGGGGGCTGGTCAATAATTTTGACAATACGGATATCTCCTCCAGTGCTGTTTTATCTTCAGCCTCAGCCAGGGATAACCTCATCAACAACCTTATCGGCGCGGCGGTGGCCTACGATATGGATGGCATCAATGTGGATTTTGAGTATCTTCAGCCTGCAGACGCGGACGGTTTTTTGGAGTTTATCCGCGAGCTTTCGGTCAAGTGCAGGAATAATGACCTGGTGCTTTCCATAGATAACTACGTACCTTCATCCTTCCATGCTTTTTATGATTACGAGGAGCAGGGTAAATACGCAGATTATGTTGTGATCATGGCTTATGACGAGCATTATGCAGGAAGTGACGATCCGGGAAGTGTATCCAGTCTGGGGTTTGTTAAAAAGGCAGTGTCGGATATGCTTGAGTATGTACCGAAGGACCAGATCATCCTGGGCATGCCCTTTTACTATCGCCTGTGGATCACCAATGAGACGGGACTTACAAGCTCTGTAGTCCACATGGATGAGACGGATTCCATCCTGGAAAAATATGATGCTACCTCCCACTGGCTGGATGAAGTGGGTCAAAGCTACGCGGAGTTTGACTACGAGGGATCCCATTATCAGACCTGGATCGAGGATAGCAGATCCCTGGAGCTCAAGCTTCAGGTAATGGAAGAACAGGATCTGGCAGGTGCTGCCTTCTGGAAGCTGGGTCTGGAGCCAGAGACCATTTGGGATGTAATAGGTGAGTATCTGCAATGACAACTGAGATATTAAGGATCGATCCTGACAATATAGATGAAAAGGCCATAGAGCGGGCAGCACAATTCATCCGAAACAAAGAACTGGTGGCATTTCCCACGGAGACTGTATACGGACTGGGAGGGGATGCCATGGATCCCGATGCCTCCAGGATGATATATGCTGCAAAGGGAAGGCCTTCGGACAACCCTTTGATAATACATATAGCTGAGACAGACAGTCTTTATGACATAGGCTGTGATATACCAAAAGAGGCCTTTGCCCTGGCCGATGCTTTCTGGCCGGGTCCCATGACCCTTATAGTTAAAAAAAGGCCGGAGGTTCCATATGAGACCACGGGCGGACTGGATACCGTGGCAATACGTCTGCCCTCCCATCCTATAGCCCAGAGTCTTATTAAAAAAAGCGGCAGGTTTATAGCTGCGCCCTCAGCCAATACCAGTGGAAGGCCATCGCCCACCAGGGCATCACATGTTTGCGAGGATATGGACGGACGCATAGCCTGCATAATTGACGGCGGCAGTGTACAGATCGGCCTGGAATCCACCATCATAGACCTGACGGAGGACATCCCCACCATCCTAAGGCCCGGCGCCATTAATCTGTCACAGGTTAAAAAGGTGACGGGAGAGGCCCGGATGGATCCGGGGCTTGTTGTTTTGGATGAGACCACCCGTCCCAAGGCACCCGGTATGAGATACAGGCACTATGCTCCAAAGGGGGAGCTAACCATAGTGGAGGGTAGCTGGGATAATGTGGTTAAAAAAATATCAGAGTGCTGCGGCAATTATGATCCGGCTAAGGTGGCGATAATAGCCAGTCATGAGACCCGGGACCGGTATGATTGTGGCTGCAGGGTATTTGACATAGGAGCACTAAGCGATGAGGATGAGATAGCGGCTAATCTATATGCCACCTTAAGAAGTCTGGATGAGTTCGGATATGAGTATATCTTTTCAGAGGCATTTGATACTCCAAATGTAGGGACTGCCATCATGAACAGGCTTTTAAAGGCAGCCGGACACCGTGTTATTCGGGCTTAAATCTGCCGGCCTATACAAAACTTACAATTTTTTGAATAAACTGATAGACTTTTTGGTTAAAAAATGAGAAAATACAAACGTGTGATATTTGCCGAGGGCAATGGCATAACCAGAGCGCCCATGGCGGCAGAGATTTTTAAATCCATATATGACGGGGATGCCGAGGTTTTATCCAGGGGGATCATAGTACAGTTTTCAGAGCCCCTTAACCAAAAGGCACAGGCTGTGATGATATCCAATGGTATCGATCTTACTGATTTTGAGTCGGAAAAGCTTGTGGCTTCGGATATTACCTTGGATACCATAGTTTTTACCATGGAGGCAGCCTCGAAAAAAAAGATCCTTGAGACCATCGATACCGCCAATGAAGAGAATACATTTATTCTCACGGATTTTGTGGGAGAGGAGCTGCCCATCATGAATCCCTTCGGGGGGACACTTCAGACCTACGGTATCTGCTTCGAGATGCTAAAGACCACTTTAAAAAAGCTTAATGACAGGTTTTGCGAAGGTGAGGAGGCTTAAGTGAGCGAAAAAAGAGAAGATTATTTAAGCTGGGATGAGTATTTTATGGGCATTGCCTTTTTGTCGGGCATGCGTTCAAAGGATCCGCATACACAGGTTGGTGCCTGCATAGTCAGTCAGGACAACAAGATCCTGTCAATGGGCTATAATGGCTTTCCCGTAGGTTGCTCAGACGATGAGTTTCCCTGGAACAGAGACGGTGATCCTCTTGACAACAAGTATTTTTACACCACCCACAGTGAGCTCAATGCCATTTTAAACTACAGGGGCGGTTCACTTGAGGGAGCCAAGCTTTATGTCTCTCTTTTCCCCTGTAACGAGTGTGCCAAGGCCATAATACAATCGGGGATCAAGGAGATCATATACGACAGCGACAAATATGAGCACACCCCCAGTGTCATTGCTTCAAAAAGGATGCTCAACGCAGCCGGTGTTACCTTTAAAAAATACGAGCACACGGGACGCACGATCTCCATGGAAGTATGAGAAAACACAGCGAAGTATTTGAGATGCTCACTCTCATAATGCAGCTCGGTATTTCGATGCTGGTGCCCATTATGATGTGTACCTTAGGGGGAGTGTGGCTGGGAGATAAGTTCGATTCCGATCTGATCCCTGTGGTCGGTTTTATAATCGGAGCCATCGCCGGAATTGAATCGGTATATAAAATAGTTAAAAAATATCTTAAAAACAGGGATGATAAAAGCTTTAAAAAGGATGAATGAAGCCCTGCCGGGGCTGCTTTTGGGGATTCTTATCTTCGGAGTGGTCGAGGAGCTTATTGGCGTGTGGTTTGTCAGCGACAGATTGAGATTTACCACAGGGGTTTTGATAGGGATCGGCTGTGCCGCCGGGATGGGCATCCATATAGCCTGGATACTGGAGGAGTCGGTCAGATATGAGGGCAGTGCCACTAAAAAGATGGCCTTCTTTTCGGCCCTCAGGTATGTATGCGTGGTGCTTGTGTTTTTTGCGATGGTTTATTTTAACCTTGGCAATTTTTATGCGGCGTTTATCGGGGTACTTTCCCTCAAGATAAGTGCATATGCGCAGCCACTGCTTAACAGGGTGTTAAAAAAAGATTCTTCGGGCCTGCGGCCCTCAGAATGACAAAAAGCCTGCGGCTTTCAGGACGGCGGTAATTATCTGTCATCCTGAGCGTAGCGAAGGATCTTATCTATAGAACATATGACTCAAATAAAGGAGGTGATAGAGTGGGAAATGTGGTAGTGATGTCGTCTATGCCTTCCGCTGATGACATTGACTTTATGATACATGGACTGTTTACTTACAAGTTCTTTGGTCATGAAGTCTGGATCACCACATCACATGTGTGTATTCTGATCGTTATGCTGGTACTCATAATCTTCGCGCTCATAGTGAACCGCAAGATGAAAAAAGCAACAGATGTACCGGATGATTTTCAGAACGTGATCGAGGTCATAGTGGAGTTTTTGGACGGCATCGTGAAAGGAGCGATGGGATGGAGTGCTCCGAAGTTCAGGAATTATATCGGTACCCTGTTTTTATTTATACTGGTATCCAATATTTCAGGTATCTTCGGATTAAGGCCCCCCACGGCAGATTACGGTACGACACTGGCCCTGGCTCTTATAACGTTTACACTGATACATTTCAATCAGTTTAAGCACAATTCCTTAAAGAGCATCTGGGTGGATATGTGTTCACCCCTGCCACCCTGGCTGCCGATCTGGTTCCCTATCAACCTCATAAGCGAGATCGCGGTACCCATCTCCATGAGTCTGCGTCTTTTC
>CAMOFS010000078.1 GCA_946613735.1 uncultured Lachnospiraceae bacterium
CTTCATAGTGATCTCTCCTTAACTCTGTAATAAAATCTTTGATAAATGTCATGGCGTTTCCTCCATTCCTTTTATTTCCCCTTGGGATGGTTAAATAATAACACCGAAAAGAGGAGGGTGCTTGCCAAGGCAAAAGCAAAAGTGGTCAAATCTTGCAATAATAAATGATCACTCATAATTTGACATCTCTACAAATATCTTCAGATATCGCTGTAGAATCGATATCATATAGAATATCCTTCAAACAACATCATAGGTTTAGTAGAAGTGCAAAACAAATTCAAAACGTTTATTTTTACTCTTATCGAGGCATTTTTATGACTACATTGATTTCGTACACTGTTACCATGAAAAACAGCCACAGGAGCAAAAAGGTGTGTGAAAGAGGGGTGAGACCGATGATAAGAGAAATGGCGAAAAGCTTAGGGATATCGTGGATAGATCGGCGTATGAGGATATGTTTGTGACCACGCTTGACGAAGGCCGGATCCAGTTAGAGGATGCAACGGATGGAGAAAAAGGATTGTTTGGGGATGGGTAATAATATGGGTATGCCTGTTCTTATGAGGTATAGTTGGTGGAATAGAGGGGCATTGGCGGAAATGTAAAATAATATTGAAAATGATGATGCTTTAATATACAGGGTCCTTAGATTTAGTGCTATCCTGAATGATCCAAAGAGCCGCCTTGTAATAAGAATATCACTATGATAAATTACAACATGATCTGTTTATATCGATCAAACGAAACATCAATGTCAAACGTTAGTATCAATATAAGCAAAGAAGCTTGTATGGAGGAATAAGATCCTTCTATACGAGTTAAAGTAATTTAAGGGCCAAGCATGAGCAACATGAGGAGAAATATGAGGGAAGTAACAGTAAATGAAGTGATAAAAGAGATCTTCGGAAACGATGTGACTATCCTATCCAGGACGCCGATATCCGGAGGCGATATAAACAGTGCTTACTGCCTGACTCTTTCTGAAGGCACAAGAGTTTTTATGAAGGCAAATGACAAAAGAAATGCTGATTTTTTCAGGGCGGAAAAAGAGGGACTTGAGGCTATCAAAAAAACCAACGCCATATCTACACCCGACATTCTTGGATATGGGGTAGAAAAAAACACGGCATTTTTACTGCTGTCATTTGTTGAGGCAAAGGCTCCGTCGGACGGCGTGCATGAGAGATTCGGCAGAAACCTCGCTAAGATGCATGCCTGTGATACCGGCAAAATGGCCGGCGAAAAGAAATATGGTTTTTCTAACGACAACTATATCGGAGCGGGATATCAGAAGAACACACCCTGTGACAGCTTTATCGAGTTTTTTGCGGAGTATAGGCTAAGAGCCCAGTTTGAAAGAGCTTCGGCATACTTTGACGATACAGAGATCAAAATCATTAATTCATTTTTGGACCGGCTGGACAAGTACCTGATAGAGCCGGAGCATCCTTCGCTTTTACATGGAGACCTGTGGGGAGGTAACTACATAATCGGACCGGATAGGGAAGCCTGGCTTATAGATCCGGCAGTGTATGTGGGACATGCAGAGGCAGACATTGCCATGACAGAGCTATTTGGAGGGTTTGGCAGGGAGTTTTACAGAGCCTATTTTGAGGAGGCCCCCCAGCAACCGGGATACGTTGACCGAAGGGATATATACAATCTGTACCATCTGACAAACCACCTAAACCTTTTTGGCAGCGGATATCTGTCATCGGTCAAGGGAATACTAAAACGCTACGCCTGAGGCAAAAAAGGCAGTTTTGAAAAAAGGTCAGTGCAGGGGAATGCCTATTTTTTCGCATATTGCACAAAGACAGAACAAAATGTCACGGCTTAAGAATAAAATGCTACAAAAAAATGAGAAAGCGAAAAAAATTGTTAACCATGTGAAGATACTTTTGGTAAAATATGAAGAGCTATCTAAGAGGATGCCTGCGAGAAGATGAAGCGGCACGCCCGGATGGGCGAAGAGCCGCGTGTTGGTACCATAAGGAGATAAGAGAAGAGTATGAATAAAAAGCTGGTAACAAGTGATGGTGATGTTTATATCGGCACCGGCTTCGGAGCAGACCGGGAGGCTGTATGCGAACTGGTTTTTAACACATCAATGGCGGGCTATCAGGAAATAGTCTCCGATCCCTCATATACGGACCAGGCGGTGGTAATGACTTATCCGCTAATCGGGAATTATGGCATGACCGATGACGACTATGAGAGCAAAGTACCCTCGATCGGTGGTATGATAGTCAGAGATTACAATGATGCCCCTTCCAACTTCCGCTATACCAAGACTCTGTCGGAGGTACTGGAGGAAAACGGGATCCCGGGTATTTCAGGGATAGATACCAGGATGCTGACAAAAAGCATTCGGGATCATGGAAGCAGGCGGGCGATCATTACAGATGAAGCCACCTCTGTGGAGGATGCTCTAAAAAAGATTGAGGAAACCCCGGTGCCCCACGATGCTGTTTCAAGGGTAAGCTGTAAAAAACGCTGGTATTCCAGGACGGCGGATCCCAAGTATAACGTGGTGGTGATTGACTGTGGCGTGAAGCTGAACATAATCAGGAGCTTAAATGAAGCGCATTGCAACGTGACGGTGGTTCCATATGACACGCCCGCAGATGAGATATTTTTCATGAAACCGGACGGGGTGCTTTTGTCAAACGGACCCGGGGATCCCGAGGATGTGCTCCCCGTAATAGAGACCACCAAAGCCCTGATCGGTAACATCCCCATATTCGGCATTTGTCTGGGCCATCAGATACTTTCCATTGCCTACGGCGCATCTACTTACAAACTCAAATTCGGACACAGGGGAGGTAATCACCCCGTGATGGACCTTCGCTCTAAAAAGATCGACATTACTTCACAAAACCACAGCTATGCGGTGGATGAAAAAACACTGGAGGGCACAAGACTTCGTGTTTCCCACAGAAATCTTTTGGATGATACCGTGGAAGGAGTATTCTGCCGCGACGACCTGGCTTTTGGCGTGCAGTACCATCCCGAAGCCGCCCCCGGACCTGAGGACAGCTGTTATCTTTTTGAAAGATTCATAGACAACATAGAAGCTTTTAAAACAATGAGAGTTATGATCAATAGGAGACGAGGATAATATGGCAAAAAGAACGGATCTGAAAAAAATACTGGTGATCGGCTCCGGGCCAATAGTTATCGGACAGGCTGCGGAGTTCGACTATGCAGGTACCCAGGCATGTCTGGCCTTAAAGGAAGAGGGCTATGAGGTAATCCTGGCCAACTCAAACCCCGCCACTATAATGACGGATACCATGGTGGCTGATAAGGTATACATGGAGCCTTTGACCCTGGAGTACATGGCGCGTATCTGTCGTTATGAACGGCCTGATGCCATTGTCCCCGGGATAGGTGGTCAGACAGGTCTTAACCTGGCTATGCAGCTTTATAAGAAAGGGATCCTGGCAGAGTGTGAGATAGAACTTTTGGGGACGGACGCCAAGTCCATAGAGTGTGCGGAAGACAGAGAGCTTTTTAAGGAGCTGTGTGAAAAGATCGGTGAGCCCGTGGTGCCGTCCGGCATTGCATACTCAAACAATGATGCTCTTAAGATAGCTGATGAGATCGGCTATCCGGTCATTTTGCGGCCGGCCTTTACCCTTGGTGGAACAGGAGGTGGCTTTGCTTCCAATCCCGAGGAGCTTACGGATATGATGAAAAATGCCCTGACACTTTCTCCCGTGCACCAGGTTCTCATAGAAAAAAGCATCAAGGGATATAAGGAGATTGAATACGAGGTGATGCGTGATGCCAATGACACCGCCATCACAGTATGTAACATGGAGAACCTGGACCCCGTGGGTATCCATACCGGAGACTCTATCGTTGTAGCCCCCAGCCAGACGCTTACCAACAAGGAATACCACATGCTAAGAAACAGTGCGTTAAAGATCATCCGTGCGCTGGATGTTAAGGGTGGCTGTAACGTACAGTTTGCACTGGATCCTCTTTCCTTCAGGTACTATGTGATCGAGGTCAATCCCCGGGTATCCAGATCGTCTGCCCTGGCATCAAAGGCCAGCGGCTATCCCATCGCCCGAGTGTCCGCCAAGATAGCAGTGGGCATGGATCTTCATGAGATCGAGCTTAAGAACACGCCGGCATGCTTTGAGCCGTCACTGGACTATGTGGTGACCAAAATGCCGCGCTTCCCCTTTGACAAATTCCCCGCGGCCATGAATACACTTTCCACACAGATGAAGGCTACCGGCGAGGTCATGAGTGTGGGCAGAACCTTTGAGGAAAGCCTGCTTAAGGCCATAAGATCTTTGGAGGATGGCAAGAACCACATCCACATGGAAAAGTTCGACAAAGAGCATATGAGTGTGGATGACCTTTTGGGCTATATCAAAGAGGGCACGGATGACCGGATATATGCCATATCCCAGCTTCTGTGGCTTGGGGTGGACTACACCATCATATGTGATATTACCGGCATAGACATGTTCTTTTTGGAAAAAATAAAAAAGATAGTGGACCTGGAGCGCAGGCTGGAGGATGGCCCTCACTCGGAAGAGCTCTTAATGTTGGCAAAGCGTATGGGCTTTTCGGATGCCTACGTGGCAGAGCTTTGGAAATGTGAAGAGGATGAGGTGTATGAGCTTAGGCAAAAGTTAGACATACATCCCATCTACAAGATGATAGATACCTGTGCCGGAGAGTTTGAAAGCTACGTTCCCTATTTTTATTCTACCTACGAGACAGAAAATGAGTCTGTGGTGACCGATAACAAAAAGGTTATTGTTTTGGGCTCGGGTCCCATCAGGATAGGGCAGGGAGTGGAGTTTGATTATTCCACTGTTCATGCGGTAAAGACCATCCACAGCATGGGATACGAGGCCATTGTAATAAATAATAATCCCGAGACCGTATCCACGGACTATACCACGGCGGACAAGCTCTATTTTGAGCCGCTTACATCCGAGGATGTCATGAATGTGGTGCATCTGGAAAAGCCCCAGGGTGTGATAGCAACCCTGGGCGGACAGACAGCGGTAAACCTGGCAGAGAGCCTTACAAAAAGAGGTGTAAACATCATCGGCACCGACTTTTTGGCCATTGAAAAGGCGGAAGACCGTGATTCCTTTGATGCAGTGCTCCATGAAGCTGGCATACCCAACCCGAAGGGACGGGCAGTAACGGACATAGAAGCCGGAGTAAAGGCGGCGGAAGAGATAGGGTATCCTGTTTTGGTCCGACCCAGTTTCGTACTTGGCGGTCGTGCCATGGAGATAGTTGCGAACGAGGAGATGCTAAGGCACTATCTCGGTAACGCAGTGGATATGGACTCTGAGAGGCCGGTACTTATCGATAAATATCTGAAGGGAAAAGAGGTGGAGGTAGATGCCATTTGTGATGGAAGGGATGTCTTCCTTCCCGGAATCATGGAGCTGGTGGAACGTACGGGTGTCCATTCCGGAGACAGCAGCAGTGTGTTCCCGCCGTTTTCCATCTCACAAAAGGTTCAGGATACTGTGGCGGAATACACCAGGCGCCTGGGGCTGGCCATTGGCATCAAGGGCCTCTACAATATCCAGTTCATCGTGGACATGGAAGAAAATGTCTACGTGATCGAGGTCAATCCCCGCGCATCCCGGAGCGTACCATTTTTGTCAAAATCAAGTGGCAAGAGCCTAGTGGACATAGCAACAAAGGTAATGCTGGGAGTCTCACTAAAGGAACAGGGTGTCCTGGATGATGAGACATCAAGAAAAAAGAAGTGGTATGTAAAAACACCGGCCTTCTCCTTTGAAAAGCTTACCGGTATGGACACCTACCTCTCTCCTGAGATGAAGTCCACAGGTGAGGCCATTGGCTACGACAAGTCCCTGAACATAGCCTTGTATAAGGCCCTCCAGGCTTCGGGCATAAAGATGAAGGATTACGGGACCGTGGTGGTGACCCTTGCGGATGAGGATAAGGAAGAGGGCCTTCCTTTGATACGCCGTTTTTATGACCTGGGCTTCAACATAGAAGCGACTATGGGCACAGGCTCCTTCCTTAAGGATAATGGCATCCGCACCCGTATCCGTGGCAGATTAAGTGATGGCAGTGAGGAGATTTTGGAGTCTATCCGGGCGGGTTATGTAAGCTATGTTATAAATACACGGGCGGTTTTATCCGGAGTCCATTATGAGGATGGCGCATCCATAAGAAAGTGTGCCGTTCAAAACGGTGTGACCACCTTTACATCCCTGGACACGGTTCGCATCCTTTTGGATGTATTGGAGGCTACAGTGCCCGAGATCGCAACCATATCATAAAGCAGCACAACAGGAGGAAATATGTACACAATAAACAGTAATTACAGCAAGCTTCCGGGAAGCTACCTTTTCTCGGATATCGCAAAAAAAGTGGCATCTTACAAAGAGGCACATCCGGACGCCGAAATAATACGTCTTGGTATAGGAGATGTCACCCAGCCCATAGCACCCACCATAATCGAGGCCATACATAAGGCTACCGATGAAATGGCAAATGCCGAGACTTTCCGAGGGTATGCCCCGGATCTGGGATATGAGTTTTTGAGGAGAGCCATATCAGAGTCCGATTATAAGAAAAGGGGAGTCGATATCGATATTGACGAGATATTCATCTCAGACGGTGCAAAAAGTGATTCCGGCAATATCCAGGAGCTTTTTGGCATTGATAATATAATCGCCGTGACCGACCCCGTATACCCCGTATATGTGGACTCCAACGTAATGGGAGGACGCTGCGGAAGCTATATCAAGGGGGAGCAGAGGTGGAGTGACATAGTCTATCTTCCCTGCACGGCAGAAAATGGCTTTGTTCCCGAGCTGCCCAAGAAGACCCCGGATATCATATATCTTTGCCTGCCCAACAATCCAACGGGAACCACACTTACAAAGGATCAGCTTCAAAAATGGGTTGACTATGCGCAAAAGAAGGATGCGCTGATCATCTATGATGCGGCGTATGAGGCGTACATCTCCGAGGATGATGTTCCCCACAGCATCTATGAATGCGAGGGATCCAAGGGCTGTGCCATTGAGATAAGGTCGTTTTCGAAAAATGCCGGCTTTA
>CAMOFS010000079.1 GCA_946613735.1 uncultured Lachnospiraceae bacterium
AGGATCTTTTTTGCCAGAACCGTAGCCTGGACACCATACATCTCCCCCAGGTCGTACTGGCCCACTCCCACAAAGCTCACCCTGGGGATATCCCTCATGTCCTCTCCTAAGAGCACCACTGGGATCCCGGCCTCATCAGCCTTTTTAAGAGCCTTTTTCAGAGCCGCCTTCGATCCGCCCTCTGCGATTATCCCATCCACGCCTGAGGCCACTGCAATCTCTATCCTCTCTGCCTCCGTGTAACCGGCAGCCAGCTCCGAACCGAATTTTTCTACATATATGTTGTCCTTTTCAGCCGTATCCCTGGCATTCTCATATACATCCTGCCAAAAGTCGGAATCATCCCCGGCCACAAAGGCATAGTAGCTGTCATAGGTATGCTCCTCCACATCCTTTTGACTTCTGGACAGCATACTGTACTGGAGCCAGAATATGATGATCCCCACGCTTACCGTCAGTATGATCAGCACGATTATCATTAAAGCGCTTATTTTATCCTTACCGCCTTTTTTCAAATCATCCTCCGGTTATCATGATTCGGTCTTGGGGATCAGTATCTCCACCGTAGTCCCCTTACCGTATTCGCTTTCTATATAAAGACCATAGGTCTCACCGTAGTTCATCCTGAGTCTCTCGGATACATTGGCCATGCCAAAACCGGAATCATCCGGATTGGGATGCTCCTCGGATACTGCTATGCGAAGCTTGGAAAGCTCATCGGGCTCCATGCCGATGCCGTCGTCCGTAACCAGTATGGAGATATTCTCTCCCGCATCCGCAGCACTAACAGTTATCTTACCCATAGAACGCTTGTATTTTATACCATGGTAAAGAGCATTTTCAACTATAGGCTGAAGAGCCATCTTGATGATCAGATACGAACACAGCTCCTCCGGCAGATCCATCTCAAAGGACAGGATGTCACGGTAGCGGAATGCCTGTATCTTGAGGTAGGCCTTGATGTGGTTGAACTCCTCCTTTAGGGTGATAAAATCCCTGCCCCCGGATAGCGTAGTCCTGAAAAACTGGGATAGATAGGTCACGATGTTTTCCGCATCCTCTTTTCTGTCGTCCTCAACCAGCCAGATGATGTTGTCCAGGGTGTTGTACAAAAAATGTGGATTGATCTGGGCCTGCAAAAGCTTGAGCTCCAGATCACGGGAGCTGACCTCTGCCTGCCTGACATTCTCGATCAGTTCACCAATCTGGGATGCCATGCCGTTGAAGGTCTGATTAAGCACATTGAACTCCACGTCACCGAAGTCGTAAGCTCTGGCATCCAGGTTACCACGTCCGTATTCCTCAGCCAGGCGTCTGAGTTCCTCCACGGAGGAGGATATGGACCTGGTCACGGAGTAAACCAGGGTTAGGGATATACCCGTCACCGCCAAAAAGAGGATGATGATGATCCTGATGATAAAGTCCACCCTGCCGGCCAGGTCAGCCCTGACCTGTTCCAAGCTCTCAGCCTCATAGTAGTTGTACTCGGAGATCCTCTCCTGTATAAGCTGGGTGATGATGCGGATATTGGTATCCAGTGAGAGCATGTTCTCATCATAATATCCGGACTGCTTTACTGTCAGGTTGATGTCATTCACACGATCTCCCAGCGTGTTTAGAAGATTGATGATACTGCCCGCTGTATCCGAGGCCTGCCGCGAATACGATGTGCCCTTCAGACTCGTAAAGTCCTTGCTCGCTTCCTCTATCAGCGTATCGGGACTTTTCATATTAAGCTTTTCTTCCACCGCATCCTTACTTATGGCCCGGATGACCATCTGGTACATCACCGCATCCATGTCTTCCTTGAACTCCACATTGTATTTGTTGGCTATAACGATGTTGTCACCGATACGGTTGTACTCGGAGTAGAAGGTCAAAAGTGAATATAGGAGGATGGCAACTATGATAAAGTAGGGTACAAAAAGAGAAGCTATGATAAGCCCCATTCGCTCTCTTAGCCTCAGCTTTTTAAGCAGATTATCCAGTGTCGTAATAAGCTTTTTCATACTACCACTTTTTCTTATATCCTGCCGCCTCTTCCTTAAGCCCCTCCGGGTCGAGGCCGGAAAGCTCGATAAAGCCTTCCTTCGTGTAGGGGAGCTTGTCAGTAAAAGCCCTCCTGAAATCTACAAAGTCCTGGGGAGAAATGGCATAGAGATATGGAAAGATGATCTCTATCTCTCTCCCGGAAAGGTCGGTATATCCATCACTTTTCATTATGGCATTATATACCAGCATAAAAGCCATAAGACTGTCACAGTAATTGCCTCCCGACGCTCCCACCACGGTATCATTTCTAATCCTTCGATCCATATCGTCTATAAAGTCCGTAGCCACCACGTCTATCTTACCGGCTCTGCCTTCATCTGCCAGTGCATCCATAGCACCCACAAGGGGCTCCCCTCCACCACCGGCAACGATGAGAGCGTCCATGCCCGGCTCACGTGACAAAAGCTCCTTTACAGCATTGAAGCCTCCTTCATAGGTGATATCCGCATATATTGGCTCCAAAAGAGTGACCTCATCACCCCGGGCTATGGAGTTGGCTCCCTCCACGGCGATCTTGTAGCCCTCATACCTAAGGATCCAGGCAGGATCATCCTCCTTCCAGCCGATGAGACCTATCTTTTTATCCCTGAGTCCCAATACCATCTGGGCTGTGTTCCTGCCGTTTTCTATCTCGTTTTCATGGACGCAGCCCACATAATATGCAGATTCCAACGCCTTGTTATATGTACCTGGATACATGTCTCTGTTGATGGCGCGAAAGCTCTGAGCCAGATAGGTACCCGCGTAATCACATTCATCGATGATGGCATCCATGTGAAGGTCAGATGAGTTGCAAAGAACCACTCCCTGACAGCCGTCAGCTATAAGGCTCTGCACAGCCACTATCTCGCGGCCCGGGGAAAAACCGTGATCATAAAACTCCACATCCACATCCAGGGCATCTGCAGCCTCCATTATGATCTCCCTGCATCTGGAACCCAGCACGTCAGAAGAGCTCCAAAGTGCCACACCTATCTTAGCAGCTGCTTCATGAGCTATCTCATTATCTTCCTTTGTATCGGCGGCGCTTTCACTTTGGCACCCCGCCAGCAGACCGATTGACATTACGGCTGCCATTATCACACAAAGAAGCCGTCTTATCATTTTTCATCCTCTGCCACAAGAGCATTAAAGAGCATAACAAGCGCTATACTGATAAGGACTCCCCCCAGGATGTCCGAAAACCAGTGGACACCACAGATAAGTCTGCCAAACACTGTTAAAAAGATGAGTATATCCAAAAGGATCTGAAGCACCAGACGAAGGGTGCTTTTTTTCATATATATCCCCAGCATGGTGTAGGCCGTACCGAATACAACGCAGGCCAGCATGGTATGTGAGGACGGAAAAGAGGCCTCCGGATGGATCTCGTCCAAAAGAATCTCAGGCCGGTAATTTATGATCACCTTTTCAAACATGACATAAAGTATGCCCAGCACCACATATACGCCTGCCAGCATGTAGATTCTCTTATCCACACCGGCAAGACTTTTCGACCTGATAAGCTGGGATAGTCCCAAAAGGGCAAAAGCCGCCACTATAAGGATAGCCAGATATCCCAGGCACTCAGTCAGCTTATAGATGGTCATATTCAGGGGGAAGACTTCATGAAAGCCGGCATTGATATGGGACAGTCCAACGGAGGTGCCCTCCGGTCCCACGGCTGCCACGTCAACCGTCTTTAATACTATGATAAGCAGGATGAAAAGCACAAACGAGATTGCTCCTGTGATGATATATGAATTCTTTTTCACGGTTTCTCCCTCCCAATGATATACCTATATCAGAACCTAAAGTACAAAAACGGATTATATGTATCCGACACCAGGCAGGCAACACTCAGGATACATACCACCCCTTCAAACACAACAAGAGGCAATGCGGCTTTCCTGGTGACGGCATCCCACACCCTTTTGGGCAGGGTGGTGGCGCCCACTGCGGCCATCAAGAAAAGTATAACATAGGAGCGGATGAAATAAAAGGCAGAAGGGTCTGCAAAACCCCTGCCGCCAAAGCCGGCCATAGCTGCAAAAAAACCTTTCACATCCGATATATCCTGCCAGGAAAAAAGCGCCCATCCCAATGCCACGAAAAACAGGGTGTAGATGGAAGCCAGAGCCTTAGGCGCTTTTTTTAACCTGTCATAGAGCCAGAGCTTTTCCGCAAATAGGAGTACCGCGTAGTAGATGCCCCAGAACAAAAAGTTCCAGGATGCCCCGTGCCAGAAGCCGGTAAGCATCCAGACAATAAAAATGTTTACCAGCTGCCGGGTCTGTCCCTTTTTGGATCCTCCCAGGGGATAGTATACATACTCACGAAACCAGGTACCCAGTGACATATGCCACCTGCGCCAGAACTCGGTAATGCTCTTAGACTCGTAGGGGTGGTCGAAGTTTTCTAAAAATGAAAAACCCAGCATCCGCCCCATACCGATGGCCATGTCAGAATAACCCGAAAAATCAAAATAGATCTGGAGGGTAAAGGCAGCTATCCCTATCCACGCCGTAGCCATGGACAGTTCGGATCCATCCACCGCGCTTATCTCCTTCCACACCCGTCCCATGGAGTTGGCGATCAGTACCTTTTTGCCCAGTCCAACTATGAACCGGGTAATACCAAGAGAAAAATTCTCAAAGGATATGGCAGGATCCCTAAGCTCCTCCTCTATGGTCCTGTATCTTACTATGGGTCCCGCGATAAGCTGGGGAAACATGGACAGATAAGCACCGAAGTCTATGGGATTTTTAGTCGGACTCACATCCCCCCTGTACACATCAATGACATAGGACATAGCCTGAAAGGTATAAAAGCTTATGCCGATGGGAAGGGACAGCTCCGGGATCGGAATGTACATGCCGGTAATGCTGCTTAGGGTGGATGCAAAAAGACCGGCGTACTTAAACACTCCCAGCATGGCCAGGTTATATATTATTGCAATTACAAGGGGAAGCTTCTTGCCCGGT
This sequence comes from uncultured Lachnospiraceae bacterium, assembly GCA_946613735.1. Next base: position 5,016 of record CAMOFS010000079.1, read on the forward strand.
GTAAAAATTGCCATAAAATAATTTACGGCAATGGACAAAAGCATAAGAAGCACATACACCGGCTCTCCCCAGGCGTAGAAGATGATACTCGCAATAAGAAGAACTGTTTTTTTGAGCTTTAAGGGTACCAAAAAATATGCCGCCAATGTAAGCGGCAAAAAGAAAAATAAAAATGGAAGTCCCGAAAAAACCATGTCTACTCCTTTGGCATCTGCCACTCAGAAGCGGCCTTAAGGTACTTTGCGGACAGATCACCGTCCCCCAGCTTTTCGTAGCAGTCGGAAAGCTTGAGCATGGTCTCTGAACCCGAAGCCCTGATATCCAGCACACTTTCGGTCTCGTAGCAGGCGTTGTAATACCACAGCACGGCCTCCGACAGATCGTTTTTGTCCCGGTAGTAGTCACCCAGCTCCACACACACCTCGGAGCAGCCTCCCACAGAGATGACCTTCATGGCATACTTCATGAATTCGCTGCTGTTTGCAAGCAATCTCTCAGCCCTGACTATAACAGCAGAAAACATCATGAAAAGATCCTCGTCGATCTTCTCATCATTCATAACCTGTCTGAACACCCTGGCTCCATAGGCAAGCCTTTCGGCATCACCCCATCTGTAAAGCTCACGGGCATACATGCGGTAAAGCTTTTTGGACAGTCTGCCCTGGGTGGCAAAGGCCGTCTCGAAGATAGAGAAGTCTCTGGCACTGTGATTGCCCACCGGCATATGCCTGACCTCGATATCGCTGTCATATACAACGGGATCCGTACGAACGGTCTCGTGGATGGGATCTACCCATACAAATTTACGAAGTCTCTTATAGAGTTTGGGGCGGCGTTCCATTTTCGCATTGAGCACGGTCTGTACTCCCGACTCCACGTACCACATGGTAACTATCTCCACCTCATGCATCATAACGGACTTTAGATCCTTTAAGGCAGCACGGTTCTTCTCATCCAAGACCTCGTCGGCATCGGCGCTGTATATGTAGTCGCAGGTAGCCTTTTCAAAGGCGAAGTTCCTGGCCAGAGAAAAATCGTCCACCCAGGGAAAGTCGTAGACCTTGGCGGTATACCTTTTGGCTATCTCCTTTGTGGCATCGGTGGAGCCTGTGTCCACGATGATGATCTCGTCCATGATGTCCGCCACGGAATCCAGGCACCGCGCCAGGATGGCCTCCTCATTTTTTACTATCATACATAATGAAAATGTAGTCATAATGGTCTCCCTGTTATTGTCGGGGTGTTAGTGGTATTCAGTATTCACGAACTTGCGGAGGGCGGGCAGAGAGCGCTCCACCTTCTCGGTGTCGATGCAGTAGGCCATGCGGAAATACCCGGGTGCCCCGAAGCCATCGGCCGGCACGAGGATGAGATCATAGTTTTTCGCCTTGTTGCAGAAGGCCACCGAATCCTCCTCAAGTGCCTTGGGGAAGATGTAGAAGGTACCGCCGGGCTTTACTACCGTAAAGCCGAGCTCCACCAGCTCCTTGTAAAGGATGTTGCGGTTGGTCTCATAGACACTGAGGTCACTGGTCTGATCCAAAACCCTCGCCACTGCAAGCTGCGGTGTGGAGGAGGGACAGTTGTGACCTATGCCGCGGCTGATCTGTCCGCACATCAAAGCTATGATATCCGCATCCTTTGCCGCGGGATTAACTGCAAGATACCCGATACGCTCTCCGGGAAGTGACAGGCTCTTTGAGAATGAATAGCAGGTAATGGTGTTCTTGTAGTACTTCGCAGGATAGGGAACGGTGGCACCGTCAAATACTATCTCACGGTAAGGCTCGTCACTGATCAAAAAGATCTCATGGTCGTACTTCTTTTCACAGGTCTCCAAATACATGGAAAGCCTCTCTAAGGTATCCTCGGAATACACCACTCCGCTGGGATTGTTGGGGGAGTTGATGAGCACTGCCTGAACCTTTTCGTTCATCATCTTTTCAAACTCTGTGAAGTTGATCTGGAAATCCTCGGTATGAGGAGGCACCACCTTAAGTATAGCTCCGGTCTCATTGACATAAGGATTGTACTCTGGAAAATAGGGTGCAAAGGTTATCACCTCGTCACC
>CAMOFS010000080.1 GCA_946613735.1 uncultured Lachnospiraceae bacterium
AGACGTGGTCGCCAAGGCCTTAAGCTATGGCAAAGAGGGCAATCTGATAGAGAGGTTTGTCGCATCCTCAGAGCTTGCAGGGGGAGCTACCAAGGACTTTCCCCTTACGCTTACCGCTGATGTGGGACAGGTGAGCGAGCTTTTAGAGAGCAGGAGTGCAGATCTCAATACCGAGGCTAAAAACTACGGACTCAAGCGAGAGAACGGACAGTTTGTTATCACAGATGGCCAGAACGGAGTAGATGTTAAGATCGATGAGTCAGCCGTGGCTATCGCAGATTATATAAGCAGTGACTGGAATGGCGGTGATGCCACCATCGAGCTCGTGACTGAGGTGGACGAGCCCAAGGGCAAAAAGGAGGATCTTGAGCAGGTCAAGGATGTGCTGGGTACCTTCAACACCGATTTTTCGACTTCCTCGGCTGCCAGAGCCAACAACGTATCAAACGGCACAAGACTGATCAACGGTTCCGTTATATACCCCGGAGAGGAGTTTTCTGTGGCCAAGCATCTTAATCCGATGACAGCTGAAAACGGTTACCAGCCCGCTCCCTCTTATGAGAACGGAGCAACTGTAGAGACCTATGGCGGTGGTATCTGCCAGGTATCCTCCACCCTGTACAACGCAGTTATGAGGGCAGAGCTTGAGATAGTCACACGCTCCTGCCATTCCATGATAGTATCCTATGTACAGCCATCCATGGATGCGGCGATAGCCGGTGATTCCAAGGACTTTGTATTCAGAAACAACCAGGAGTACCCCGTCTACATCGACGGCTACACCTCCGGCGGCAAGATCTACTTTACCGTATATGGCAAGGAGACCAGGGATCCTAACCGTACCGTGGAGTTTGAGAGCGAGGTTATCGAGCAGATCGATCCCATCAGTACCTACTCCGCATCCCCCGAGCTTCCCGTGGGTACCATCACAAAGACTTCGGGTTCGGCTCATACGGGATACACAGCCCGCCTCTGGAAGATAGTCAAGGAAAACGGCAAGGAAGTCAGCCGTGACGTATACAATAATTCCAAGTACCGTGTTACCAACAACACCTACGTGGTGGGTACACAGTCTGACAATGCCAAGGCAGTGAATGCCATGAATGAGGCCATTGCCACCCAGGATACTGACACCATCAATGCGGCAGCTGCCAAGTGGGCCGCTGCGGCAGCTGACGATGACACAGATAAAAAGGATGACAAGAAAAAGACCACTGCATCGGAAGAAAAGAAGGTCAAAGAGGAAGTAACCGAAAGTGAGTCCGACACCGAGGCCGAAGAGGACGAGGTATCAGATGAGGAGGAATAAAAGCGTAAGCGATCTGCCTGTATTTGGGACAGCAGCCTGCGGCATGAGCCTGGTGCTTACCAAGTGGGTTGCTCTTTCCGGCACACTTGAGCTTTTGTCTTCACATGGGGATGTCCTTCGTGAGGCTTTGCCCCATACACTTATTGACAGGACGTATTCGTTTTCCAAGTATCTTTCTGTGGAAAGAGATATTGAGGTGGCTAGCCGTAGCGGGGTCGCCTCATTTTGCAAAACAGGACCCGGTGGGATCTACCATGCGCTGTGGGATCTGGCCGCTGAGGCAGATGCCGGAGTGGAGGTTTTCATGGACCGCATTCCCATCCGGCAGGAGACGGTGGAGATCTGTGAGGTTCTGGACGTGGATCCCTACGGTCTGGACTGCGAAGGCTGTCTTTTGATGGCCTGTGAAAAGCCGCAGCCACTCTGTGAGGCATTTTTTTCATCCGGGATAGAGGCCTGTGTCATCGGGGACGTGACAGACAGCCGCGATAGGGTTATAATAACCGGTGGTACCAGACGGTATTTATCACCACGTCCTCCTGAGCGAAGCGGGATCAACCTGTCATCCTGAGCGAAGCGAAGGATCTTATATCAGAGGAGAGCATATATGAGGGAAAAGATATTACACTACATAGAGAGAAACGCAAGGATAGATCTCAAGGATCTGGCGGTGATGCTGGAGACGGACGAGGCAGTGGTTTTAAATGAACTTGAGGCCATGGAGTCCGAGCACATAATCTGTGGCTACAATTCGCTTATCGACTGGGACAAGGCCGGTATAGAAAAGGTCATGGCCATGATCGAGGTCCGGGTCACTCCTCAGAGGGGCATGGGCTTTGACAAGGTGGCATCCCGTATCTACAACTATCCGGAGGTTCGTTCCGTATACCTTATCTCCGGTGGCTTTGATTTCATGGTCATCTTAGAGGGCAAGACCCTACGCGAGGTGGCAGAGTTTGTTGCAAATAAGCTTTCCACCCTCGAGTCAGTTCTTTCCACCAAGACCAATTTTATTTTAAAAAAATACAAGGACTACGGCACCATTATGGTTGAACAGCCTTCCGACGAAAGGATGAAGGTGTCGCTATGAGAGATCCCCTGTCAAAGACTATAGTAGGGATAGAACCCTCAGGCATCAGGAAGTTTTTTGATGTGGTAAGCGAGATGCCGGATGCCATCTCCCTGGGAGTGGGTGAGCCTGACTTTGATACCCCCTGGAGGGTCAGGGATGAGGCTATTTACTCATTGGAGCAGGGACGTACCTTTTACACCTCCAATTCCGGACTCAAGGAATTAAAGGAGGAGATCGCGGCATATCTTAACCGCAAATATGACCTGTCCTATGATCCTTATTCAGAGGTATTTGTTACAGTCGGTGGTTCCGAGGCCATCGATGTGGGACTTCGTGCCATGCTGGATCCCGGGGATGAGGTTTTGATCCCCGAGCCATCTTATGTATCCTACAAGCCCTGTGCTATCCTTACGGGAGGTGTTCCCGTACCCATTCCCTTAAAGGAGGAGAATGAGTTCAGACTTACGGGGGCAGAGCTTTTAGAGCATATCACGGATAAGACCAAGATACTTATACTGCCTTTCCCCAACAATCCCACCGGTGCCATCATGGAACGAAAGGACCTGGAGGAGATAGTAAGGATAGTTATCGACCGTGATATTTTTGTCATGACCGATGAGATATATGCGGAGCTGACCTACGGTGAAGAGGGTCACGTCTCCATAGCCTCCTTCCCCGGTATGAAGGAGCGCACCATCTATATTAATGGTTTTTCAAAGGCTTTTGCCATGACCGGATGGAGACTGGGCTATGCCTGTGGTCCCAAGACCATCATAGAACAGATGCTAAAGATCCATCAGTATGCCATCATGTGTGCGCCTACCACCAGCCAGTATGCTGCTGTGGAGGCATTGCGTTCCTGCGACGAGGACGTGAAGCAGATGCGCGAGGAATATGACGACAGGCGCAGGTATCTGATCCACCGTCTCCGCGAGATGGGTATGGACTGCTTCGAGCCTTTTGGAGCCTTTTACATTTTTCCTTCCATAAAAAAGTTCGGTATGAACTCCAATGATTTTGCGGAGCGGCTTTTGCGTGAAAAGAAGGTAGCGGTGGTTCCGGGCACCGCCTTTGGTGACAGTGGCGAAGGGTTTATCCGTATTTCCTACGCCTATTCTTTGGAGAGTCTTAAGACAGCCCTTGACCGTATAGAGGAGTTTGTATCAGCACTATGAGATCCATGATCAATGCCAAACAACTTACCCACGAATTCTTCCGAAGGGATGAGGAGGGCAATGTGGAGGGGATCTCCGTAGCCTTAGATCATGTAGATCTGGATGTGGAGCCGGGACAGTTCATTGCCATTTTAGGACACAATGGCTCAGGCAAGTCCACCCTGGCAAAGCACATCAATGCGCTTTTGACTCCCTCGGAGGGGACTCTTATCGTGGACGGCAAGGATGTATCTGATCCGGCCAACACCTTAGTCATCCGTGAGACGGCCGGGATGGTCTTTCAGAATCCTGACAATCAGATCATAGCCACAGTAGTGGAGGAGGACGTGGGCTTTGGACCGGAAAATATCGGTGTGCCCACCGATGAGATATGGACCCGGGTGGAGTCTGCCCTTAAGGGGGTAGGCATGTGGAAGTACCGCAGCCACAGCCCCAATCGTCTATCCGGCGGACAAAAGCAACGGGTGGCCATAGCGGGAGTTATGGCTATGGAGCCCAAGTGCATTATTCTGGATGAGCCTACAGCCATGCTGGATCCCGACGGCAGAGCCGAGGTGATAAGGGTGGCTCATGAGCTTAACAGAAAAAAGGGGATCACTGTGATCCTCATTACCCACTACATGGAAGAGGTGGTGGGAGCCGACTATGTCTATGTCATGGAAAAGGGGCATATCATCATGGACGGTACACCGGTGGAGATCTTTTCCAAGGTGGACGAGCTTATCGCCCATCGTCTTACTGTGCCGCAGATCACTCTTTTGGCACATGAGCTGAAAAAAGCCGGACTTAATATCCCTGATGGCATACTTACGCGGGAGGAACTCATCGACGCTCTCCTGAGATGATCAGAAGAAAGATTGGTTTATAGAAAAAAGGCCGTTGAGGTCTTTTTTTTTTGCAAAAAAATGTAAGTTTAAAGTTCATTTTAGGTTTAGACATTATCATCACTTCATGGAAGGGCTATAAAGGCAAAGGTGCCGCCGGTGTAGAAAAATTCTTTTCACCCCGTTTTTTTATCCTTAATAGCGTATTTGTTATCAAAGGATCAAGAGCAGACAAAAAGGATAAATCAATACAGGACGGAGGTAAAACACATGAAGTACAAAAGACATTTAAAGGGGATATTTGCAGGAACACTTGCGGCGACAACGGTTTTGGCAGGTTTACCGCATATTCCCGTGTTGGCACAAAACATCACGGAGGTGGTTGATTTTGACAACCCAAAGAACTCATATACAGGAGTCACCCTGGATACAGAGGTGGTGTCAGGGGTTGACGTATATCGCGTTACTTCAGACGGATATTACAGATTTACAGGAAGGACCGCCAATACATTTTTATATGTAAACGACGGGGTGACGGCAACCCTCTTGCTGGAGGATCTGGTGGTAGATAAAAGCTCATCAAAAAAGGGAGCCGTTATATACGGACTGGGATCATCTGACATGGATATAGAGCTCTCGGGAGTATCCTACATAACCTGCAGCAGTTCAAAAAAGGAAAATGCCATTTTGCACGATGATTACAGCAACACGATGACAATATCGGGTGACGGATCCCTTTCCATTTCCGGCGCGAAAAAGGATGCGATCAAGTACGATGAGGGCACGGTTTCAATAGAATCGGGAACACTGGTGCTGGACAACTGCTACAGCGACGGTATCCAGGCAGAAAACGTATATATCAGTGGCGGCACAGTAGGTATAAAAACAGTCTATGAGAATGCATCCACCCAGTACTATACCTCAGGTAACTCAAGCGTAGCCGGATATAATACTCTTTGGGAAAGCGGCAGTACAAAATATGAGAGAGTAAATGTGGATACCGGAAGCCATAAAGGGATAAAGGCCGGCAGCAAGGCCAAGACGGTAAACTACGGTGATGGTACCGCATCCTATTCTCAGGGTGCTTCAGGAGGCCTGTACATTTCCGGAGGAAGCGTGACGATAGATACCACTGATGCAGGGTTAAAAGCAAATGGCCTGTCTTCATCAGGATCATATACAGCCACGTCAACCGGAGTATATATCATAGGTTCCCCGGATGATGCGCTTCATTCTAACAATGACCTGTCCATCACAGGTGGAGCAGTAAACATAGCTTCAGGAGATGATGGTATCACAGCGGCTGAGGATATCCTGATCGCGGGAAGTGCAGTAGTGGATATTACTGAGGCTTATGAGGGTATTGAGGGCGCTAATATCGTGATCGGTACCAGCGGATCATCCACAGGCCCAGACATCAATGTTGTATCTGCAGATGACGGTATCAATGCCACGCATAAGACGGTGGCCTACACATATGATACATACGCGGATGAGGATGAGGATATAAATTACACCAAGACATCCGTTTCAAGTAATACAAATTCGTGTGTGATCTACAGTGGAAGTGTGACAATAGATATCGACAGCGCCGGTACAAAGAGCACCACACTTTCAGGCTCGCAAATAAGCTACCGGTCATCCGGCGATGGTATCGATTGCAACGGATACCTTGACATAGAGGGTGGTACAACCTATGTATTCGGTCAGGCATCAGGTGACAATTCTCCCCTTGATACGGACGGCGGCTTTACTTTGGGAAGTAGCGCAACGGTGTTTGCTACAGGCTGTGACTCTATGGGAGAGAGCTTACCCCGGTCAGGAAACGGCGTATACATAACCTACGGATCATCCGGTTCTATGGGTGGCACACCGGGTCAGGCAGGAATGCGGGGTAACTTCATGGGGGCACCTCAGGGCAATTCCGGCAGCAATGTAGCGATATCTGCGGGTACGGTATTTACTGTTACAAACGGCAGCACAACTATTTTTTCCGAGACTATAAGAAACGCAGCCTCCTTTGTATTCTTTGCTTCCCCCGATCTGGTGTCCGGTACAAGCTATACTGTAAGTGCAGGTTCTTCAAGCGCTACGGTGACAGCATATACGGCGGGAACAAATGGAATAAACGGTGGCTTGTCACAGGCATTCAATGGCCCGTTTGACCAGGGAGGAATGCAGGGGCTTCCGGGTGTGCCGGGAGAAATGCCCGGTAACTCCGGCAGCTCGGGAAGCAGCTCAAGCAGCGGTTCAAGCAGCAGCTCGGGAAGCAGCTCAGGAAGTAGCTCAGGCAGCGGTTCAAGCAGCAATACAAACAATAACGGCAACACTAATAATAACACAAACAATAACACAAACAATAACACAAACAATAACAACAATAATAACAACACATCAAGCGGCGAATGGAAATCAAAGAGCTGGAACTTCTCCGACTCACAGTTCAACGGCCTTCGCGTTTTAACAAATGATGTAACTATCGACGGTATCTCTATCCTTGCCAACAGCAGCAAGCCTGTTTCCGTACCTTCGGCACCTCAAACAATGAACGGTACCACATATCAGTACTGCCTTGCACTCGGCGGCGGCGGAAACACAACATACCGTGCGGTAAAGATACCTGTAAGCGGTTCTACCGTATTAAAGAT
>CAMOFS010000081.1 GCA_946613735.1 uncultured Lachnospiraceae bacterium
CAAAAAATTAGCACTCTTTTGAAAAGAGTGCTAATAATCAGGACAAAAATGCGCCAGTGTCAATATCGGTTATTTCCCTGTCTCTTTATCTTTCAGAAGTAGCCTGTTACTTTATCCTTTTAAACTTAGCCGTAGTGGGAGCGCCCGCCTTTTTTATCGCAGCCTTTGTAGCCTCATAGTCCTTTTCTGATGCTTTGATCTTAAAAACTGCATTCTTGCTGATACCCTCAAAGGCTCCGCTTTCAATATTGGTGATTGCGGTATTAATCGTGATATTCTTAAGCTTTGAATCGCCATTAAAAGCATCGCTTCCGATAAACTTAACGTACTTACCTATCTCCACCTTTGTCAGCTTTTTGTTATTCAAAAAAGCCTCATCAAAGATCTGCGTCACCTTAAAGGACTTGCCCCCGGCATCTATCGTGTCAGTCACTTCAAAAGAAGACTTTGAGGTCTTTAGCCTGCTTACAACAGCCTCACCATTGAAAGCATCATACTCAATCTCAAGAGTCTTTTTTCCAGTCTTATCGAGATGGATCACCATAATGCCCTCTTTCCCTTCCAGAGTATCTCCGTAGATGGTAACCTCCTGGACACCGTTAGTCTCCTTGATAAGATCTGTTATCGTCACTGAACCATTTTCCACAGTCTCGGTCTTTTTTATGGACTGTCTGCCGTCAGGTGAGGTAACCGTAACGGTCACAGTACTGGTACCGGCGGTCTTGTTCTCGGTCTTTTGGGTAACAGTCTTAGTACCGTCCGATGCAACCTTTGTGGTAGTATTGGAAGCCGCATAAGCCGGTACCACCAATATGGTCGATGCCATAGCCAGCGCCATGACAAAAGTAGCGATCTTTTTAATCTTCATAGCATGATCCCTCCTGATACATTTATGATATCTGCCGGCATACACGCCGGATCACAACCGCTTTTCATATTAATTCATCTTAATTCTTGTGTCAACTTTTCGACTCAAAGAAAGCATCAGCCTAAGGTGTCTGAAGCCGTCGGAAAAAGTCCTTATATGAGATCGTCCACAAGTCCTGGCATCACGTCTTAGTGTAACCGGCAGCTGAGTAATCTTAAGGTGTGCCAGCTGGGCTTTTGCCACCATCTCGCTGGCATACTCAAAACCGCCGGCACAAAGCCCCAGCTTCATTACCGCCTCTTTGTCATACCCCCTCAGACCGCAGTGGAAATCATGTACATCACTTAAAAAAAGCCTCCGGCCTATGGCAGAAAGTATAGGATTGCCCACATATCTGTGCAAAAAAGGCATGGCACCGGCTTCTATACCACCGGCGAAACGATCCCCCATCACCAGCTCGTAGCCATCTCTTAGCTTTTCAAGCAGCGGCATCAGGTCATACATGTCATAGCTTCCGTCAGCGTCTCCCATGATCACATACTTACCATGGGAAGCCCCGGCGCCGGTGATCAGCGCATTGCCGTAGCCTTTTTGTGGCTCGCACACTACCCTGGCCCCGGCATTTTCGGCTGCGCTGCCACTGTCGTCTGTGCTGCCGTTGTCCACCACCAGCACCTCGGCATCTATACCGTTATCCTCTATGAATCTTTTTGCCTCCCCCACACAGGCTGCCACAGTACGTGCCTCATTCAGGCAGGGAATCAGGATCGTAAGCTCACACATTACGCTTTCCTCTTTTTATCCCTGTCATAAATGGTACATTGCTAAGCCCGTGTTCAAATAGTAGATAGAACAAAACCGTTACCGTTACCAGCTGTGCCCTGTAGGTAAAAAAGTAGTGGGCAAAGGAATGGCTGGAAAGTGCCAGGTATCTGGCATAGGGTAAAAGCGCAAGGATGACAAGGGGCAGGATGTCAACCGGCTTGGTGTTTACTCTGAAAAGATATATGACTATAACGGAGATGATAAGGATACCACCCGCTGCAATAATGGTGTTTTGGACGCTCATCTTATATGCATGGGTGTAAAATAGGGCGGCTATGTTTCGCCAGATCGCTCCGGAAAAACGCTGTCCCGTAGTCGCCGCCGGAGAAGTGATCATGTTGCCCATATGCACCTCTCCGTATACCCGCTCGGCCGCCACTGACAGCGCGGTCTGCACCTCTTCCTTTCCACAGATGATAAGTACCAGCAGAAGCTTTGTGACAAAGGCTCCTGCATACCCGCCGAACCAGGCTATGCCATTTTTAATGATCTCTGTTATCCCGGCTTTGCTGTCTGCAATCCTGTCGTTTTCTATCATATAGATCAGTAAAAACAACATGGGAAGCGTAAAGGAAAGAGTCTCAACAGTCAGAAAGTCCACAAAGTTTGAAAGCACCCCTGATATAGCAAAAAGTGCCGCCACATTTTTCGTCAAATCTTTTTTTATCAGGATAAGCATGACAAGGGATACTGCCGAAACGACGACGAATACCGAGGAATACTCCAGGGCTTTGAAAAACATCCAGGGGTGGATGACAAAAAATGCCATGGCATAGCAGCCAGCAATGGCGTAACCCCGCATTTTTATAAGCATAAAAATTATGGCAGCCGTCAGGATGAGGATCACCGTGCCAAGGATGATCCGGATGCCGCTGAGGTCAGTCACCAAAAGCAGCGGACGGATATAGATCATGGCTCCGTGCCAGTAACGACTGTAGGTGGCGTTGACGTCCTCCATCCCGTGTACCTGATTGTAATAGCTCTCGTTGATGTTCTCATACGGGAGCTGGGCGTACCGCGCCCAGACTGCAGATGTAAAGGGATGCTGCGGATCGATGGAATAGACCACGCCCATCCATTTTGCATCAGCGTAGTTGTCCTGGACCGAGTGTATGTAGTCGTCACTGGTATAGTGAAAGAGCTCAATATACTTAAGATATTCAGCGGTGGCTTCAGCGTTTTTCTGAATGTTCTCCGTCGGTATTAAATTGACAGCAGTCATCAATAGCACACATATCAAAAGCGTGCTGACCCCGGCGAGGATGGGTTTTATTATCTTCATATGCTTACCACGCCTCGTCATCCTGCAGGACCTCCAAGGTGGGGTCTATGGGCTCCTCGCGCATAACCGTGCGCATATAGAGATTGAACTGATCGCGGACAGCCTGCTTGGTATATATCCGGGGATCACACAGATCATGTGCCACCCACACCAGATTGATGCCGCGCTTTCTTGCCTGTTCCTCAAACTGCCCGTGCATACCCGTAAGTGCCTTACAGGCGATGTGCTCCCACAGCATAACCATGTCGGCATTCATCCTCTCGCAGTGCTCCCATAACTCATCCACCAGCACCTTGTATCCGCCATGGGTGTGATTCCTCATTATCATATTCTCAGACAGATAAGCCATGTCATAATATGCCTGTTCCCGGTTCTCCGGTGTATCCTCCTCGGCGATGGGCTTGTCTATCACCATAGACAGCATGTCCGTCAGGGGCATAACTCCCCAGCAAAGTGCCATCCAATAAAGCATATCAAAAGCATACTGGGGCTGCACTCCCCACACCAGACATCTATGTCTGTACTCAGGGGCTATCATGCACTTGTTTTTAAAACCTTTATTTACCAGGGCATCCACCCGCCTGTCATATAAGGGAAAGGTCAGGGAACGACCGCAGTTGCCCATATAGTTCGTATCATTATAAAGGGAAAAAACAGCACCGAAAAACTGGGGGTAATCCGTGGAGTTGACATCCAGCCAATCCCAACGATGCTTTGTGGTCTCATTTACCCTTTTAGCGCATTCAAAATATGCCTTCCAGTTCCATTTTGCTCCAGTCTGCTCCTCGATAAAACGGATGGCAGCCTTGATTTCCTCGGCCGCATACTTTTGGGTATCCTCTTCCTTGTGTCTCAAGGGTGTAGCCATCTGGAAGGTGGGTATGCCGTAGTCTTTTTCCAGGCGGTTTGCGATTATGCTGTTGCCCAGCATAGAGCCGTCACAGGTGCTGTTAACCTGGACTGCACATTTTCCGCCTACCACAAAATCATCCTCTATGGAGATGCCGGCCTCCGTCTCAGGCATGGGGCATACATCCCCGGGGATGCCATAGGCCTGGGCCACATCGATATAGTGAACTGCAGAGTTTTTGTTGATGAGGTTTGATGAAAAAAGGGTAGGGACCTCGCGCTCCAATGCCACCAGATCCGGAAAGCCCATCATAAAAGAGACCATGGCGTTTTCATCCACCAGGACACATTTTTCTGAATAAGCCTTATCATTGCCGGTACGCCGGTCCGCCCTTAGACAGCATTTTATAACAAGGGCCACATCATCCACGATTATATCCAATGCGGTATGGGTGATGCGAAGGATCTCATCCCTCTGACCAAGCGTGAATTTGTCCACCATATAGGGCACGGACAGGTAATAATACATCCATCTGTATCTTAAAAGCCCCTTAACAAAGCCCCTGCTCAGTGATATCTTTATCATCTTTTTCCAGAGTATGAGCCACCTGCCGTAGTCATACATGGTATCCTTAAAGCCACGCCATTCGCGACGTCTTTTTACCTTGCCGGTACCATAGAGTCCTCCCAGAGTCTGCTGCCCCGCTCTTTTCTTTTCATTTTTTACAATAGCCACTTTACTTTGCCCCCTTTATGTTCTTATACTCAATGCTCTCCACAAAAGCCTGCACCCTGGTCCTCATCTGTCCCGCAGATGACTGGATGTTGTAGGGGCGGTCCACTGAAAGTACCGGATAGCCATAGTCATCCCTGAGTGCCGCACCGGCGGTGGCGCGCTCATATCCCCAGGGGTCGCAGAACTTGATCTGGTTATAGATGATACCATCCGCGTGGTATTCCCGGGCGATCTTGTCCACGTAGTCCCGGCGGGCATTTACCTTGTCTAAGTTCATATGTCTGGGGCACTGGCCGGTGTAGGTATAATGGCGGCAAAGCTGTGTAAGTGCATCCTCACTTTCGTTCATCTCTATAGGCGTACGACCTGGCATGGAACCGAAGCAGAACCTGTCTGCGCAAACAAAAGCTCCACACTCCTCGATAAGCTTTACAAAGGCAGGATCGTCCATCTCGGAACCCACCAAAAGCACCCTTGCACGATAGGCATTTTCATCAGGCTCACGTTCTGCCACCTCAGCTATAGTCTCCTCCAGCTTGTCCATGATCAGATCCTTGGGGCAAACGTAAGTAGCCAGAGTAAACACTGCAAATTCATATCCGGTTATCCTGGGGTTTTCTTCCTTTCTGAAAGCTCCCAGGCGGTTTACAAGGTTGCAAATTTTGTTGTGTTCTCTGACTGCAGTTCTTATGGCCGCATCAGAGGTATCAATGCCGTAGTTTTCCTTCAGCGGTGTCAGGATGTGGTTTTTGCACTGGAGGATCAAAAGATTCACCCCGTTTTCATCAGTCTTGAAGGGGATCTCCATGTTCTCGTAGAAAAAATGCTCCTTGCCCTGACCCAGCGCATTAAGAAGCTCCATATTTTCCACCGCGCGGTTGATCATAGTGCAGCCATCGGGAGCGATGATGCAGTCAGCAAAATTATACCCTCCCTCAATGGCCCGCTCCAAAAGGGCGCGACTGGTCTCACACAAAAAGCTTGTCATGTAATAGGTGGAAATGTCCAGTGATCCGGTGTTTGGAGCGGTAAGCCTCACTCCAAAGCAGCCCGGCAGATTAAAAAGCGGCTCCGGGACGTTCTCACAAACGGATGCCGCGCATATCCTTCCCTCCTCCTTTGCCTGCCGCACCAGGTCGTTGTGCGCAGAGGTCAGAAGGTTTTCAAAGTAATTAAGGTGCTTTAAGTCTCTCATTTTTTGTTCCTAACTGTATGTTGTATTTCCTGTGTAACTGTTTTCTTGCGGTAGCATTTTACCACATTGGGAGAAATCGGCAAGATACTTGAAGAGACAGTGGACTGTCCCCTGTCTCCATATCTCCTTTATGGTTTGATAGTTTCGCGGTCGGGGTGCTCTCCACTCCAGCCGGCCTGCTGCATGGACCGGATCCGCTCAATGTCTTCCTCTTCTATGGTGATCTCATCTGCCCTCAGATTCTCCTCCATCCGTTCACGGTGGGTGGACTTGGGCAAAATGATAAAATCGTTTTGCAGGTCAAAACACAGGCAAAGCAGTGCAACAGATATATCATACTTTTTGGCGATATCCATAAGCAGCGGCTCCTGCATCAGCCGCGCCCTGCCGATGGGGCTCCAGGCTTCCACTTCTATTCCGTGTGCCCTGCTATAATCAACTGCTTCCTTTTGCAGATAGCCGGGGTGCAGCTCCAGCTGGTTGATGGCGGGAGTGACACGTGAATCTTTCATCAGATTTTCCAGGTGATGGGGCAAAAAGTTGCTTACGCCGATGGCACGGATCCTGCCCTCCTCATAGAGCTCCTCCATGGCACGCCAGCTTTCCGTATCAAGCTTCTCCCAGTTGTCAAAATCCGGATCACCGTAATCCGGCCTGGGCCAGTGGATCAGGTACAGATCCAGATAATCAGTTCCCAGCTTTTTTAAAGTTGTTTCGAATTCACGCTTGGTGTTCTCATATCCCAGGGCGTATCTGGCAAGCTTGGAGGTGATGAAAAAATCCTCTCTGGGAATCCCACTTTCACGGACCGCTCTTCCCACTTCCTCTTCATTTTCGTATAGCGCCGCCGTGTCAAGATGGCGGTATCCGGCACGGATAGCCTCCAGGACTACCTGATATCCGTCTTCTGTAGTGGACTTGTAGGTGCCGTATCCGATCTGCGGGATCATGACACCGTTGTTCAATTTTATCTCTTTCACTCCATATTCCTCCTATCTCAAAACATGGTACATTTCCCTTTTATTATCTGCGTTTACATTCCCACACCTCAAACAAATGCATATACATAATATAGACGCTTGTACTTATTATTTCAACTATAAAAAATAGGCTTGTATCTTGAAAAAGAGACAGGGGAATGTGTATCCCCTGCCTCTTTCAACTCATGCCTGATTTGTAGCATGCTCTCTTATTAATACTCAGCCCTATTTTGCAGCATGCTCTCTTCTGTATTTCTCAAGCTCTTTTCCGAACTCATCATCCGA
>CAMOFS010000082.1 GCA_946613735.1 uncultured Lachnospiraceae bacterium
TCAGGGATCAACCACATGGTGGTCTATGGCTATGACCAGGCCAGGGGGAAATGGGTGAAAGATTGACATTTTATCCTGTTTTGAATACCATAACCTTATGAAAAACGAAAATGACATAAAAAACACCGTATTCGGTCTACAGTATTATAAAAGCTCCCCTGCAGCCCCATTTTTACTGGGATGCCTGGTGGGGCTTGTTTTCTTTTTGGCTGTTTATGGGTGGCGGATACTTGATCCTACATATGTCGACTGGCTTTTGCACAGTGATGACCTGGAGGGGAGCGTGGACTTAAGTCAGCACTATCTGGGATGGGTCTTTTACCGCAACAGTCCCTGGCAGTTTCCCTTTGGGCTTACCGAGGGGATATATTCCTCGCCGGTATCGGTGATATACACTGATTCCATTCCGCTTTTTGCGTTTGTCTTCAAGCTTCTTTCACCACTGCTTCCGGCAGAATTCCAGTATTTTGGGCTCTATGGTCTATTATGCTACTGCCTTATGGGTGGCTTTGGTGTCATTTTGGTACGGACTGTGTGTGACAATCCCTTTTTTCACATGGCAGCAGCAGTGCTTTTTGTGAGCAATCCGGTTATGCTCAATCGCATGTATCTGCATACTGCACTGGCCGGACACTTCATCATAGTTGCTGCTCTTTGCCTGTTTTTCTACCACCGCTCTATGGGTGTACGCAGGCGGACTCTGCTATGGGTATTGCTGATCGTCTGTGGTACTCTTATCAATGCTTATTTTACACCCATGCTATATGGCCTGCTGTTTTTTGCGGTTTTAGGTGAGAAATTGTCAAAAGATACCGCTTCAGGACTCGCAAATGGTCTCTCGATCCTGGGTCTTCCGCCGGTGATAACTGCTCTGGTGTGCTTTGGCTTTGGCATGTTTTATGGCAATGTGCCATCGGTTGCAGGTGGACTGGAGGTTCTGTCCTTTAACCTGAACGGGTTTGTTAATCCACTGACCAAGCTTACGGACTTCCACGACCATATCATGGGATATAAGGATATGAACTACTCCCGGTGGCTGCCGGCTCTGCCCATGTCCACCGCGTATCAAAACGAAGGCTTTGCCTATCTGGGAATAGGGATAGTGATCCTCATCCTTATAGTGATCCTTGTCATTGTCTCAAAGCCGGTGTCCGGGATCAGCTACGGCGGGGATAGTCTGCCGCCGCTGCCATACAGGCGGGCTTTGCTATTATATATGATCTTATGTCTGGTATTGTCGCTTTCACCCGTGGCAACTTTCGGCGAAAAAGAACTGTATCACTTGGCTTTGCCGGGATTTGTACATAATGCCTGGAGCAGCTTCCGCTCCACCGCCAGATTCATATGGCCGGTGTATTATGGCATCATAGCCATGACTTTATTTGCTTTTGGAAGGCTTGTATCGGAGGAAAAAAAGGGAGCCAAAAAGTATCCGGTATACGCTGCGTTGATCTTTGCGGTGATCCTTCAGCTAATGGATCTGACCCCGGGATTTGCGGAAAAGCATGGGGCATTTTCGGATATAAGGCCCTATGAGACAACTCTTTTGGATAAAAAATGGGATGAGCTGAGTGAGGGTGCATCCCGGATCATGTTTTATCCACCCACGGAATACGGACTCTACGAGGATGGAAAGACATCCGTTGAATTCGAGATCTTTGCCTTAAAGCATGGTCTTTCGCTCAACAACACCTATATGAGCCGCAACCTCTGCTCCTTTGCAGACGAGGCCACCTTAGAGCATTTCAAGACGCTTGCCGACGGGGCGAGTCATCCGGATATCATATATGTCTTTTTTGACTGCATGGATGAGGACGAGCTACCGGATGCGGATGAGTATGGACTAACCTATTATAGTCTTGATGGCTATACTGTTGCGAAAAGCAGGAGATAAAGGATATATTCCGGTTGTTTTATTCGTATGCGGATGGTATATTTGAGGTATCATTAGTATTTTTTAGGAGGCTTGATATGAAGATAAAGAGGAATCTGGCTATTATTCTGGCAGCGGTTTTGGCGCTTTCTGTCATACCGGCCAAAAGCATTATGTGTGTAGAGGCAAAAAGTTCATGGACCCTCAGCCATAGCTCACGTATCATAGAACAGGGGATGTCAAAAAATATCGCCATCAAAAATGCTACATCCGCCCAGCTAAAAAAAGCAAAATGGAAGGTCGTAAAGGGTAAAGATGTGGTATCGATCTCAGTGAACAAAAAAAAGAACAGAGCTTCCGTAACAGCCAATCGGGAGGGTACTGCTAAGGTAAGCGTGCAGATAGGAGGCGCGAAAAAGACCTGTGTAATAAAGGTAAAAAAGACCTCTACTAATTATTCCGGCGAGGTTGCCGATACAGCCATTACAATGTTAAATGGCCTTAGGGCAGCCGAAAAGAACCCCGTCAATACCCTCATATCACCGGACTCCATCCTGTCCTGCCTTACCATGACTGCAAATGGAGCAAGCGGAGATACCCTTTCCGAGATGAAAAAGGTATTCGGCATTAAAGACATGGGTGCTTTTTCCAGATTCTGGAAGGATGAGCATGACAGACTCTGCGCCGTCAACAAGGAAAAGGACAGTAAGGTCTCATACAATGTGGCCAACTCCATCTGGACCAACAGCGACAAGGTTACCCTCTCCGAGGATTTTGTGAAGGAAAACAAGGAGGCTTTTGATGCGGAGATCCAAAACCTGAAGTTTGACAACTCCGCCGTTTCGAAGATGAACTCCTGGGTGAATAAGAACACTAACGGTATGATCCCATCCATCATAGATAAGCTTGAAAAGGATGACAGGGCCGTGCTCATAAATGCCATTGGCTTTGAGGGCCGCTGGGCTACCCAGTATGAGGATAATCAGGTGGATAAAAATGGCATCTTTACCACTGCCTCAAAAAAGAAGCAGAAGGTCAACATGCTTTCAGGCATAGAAGAGGGCAGAGTCTATCTGAAGCTGGACGGCGGCAGGGGCTTTATCAAGCGTTACTGCAACGGGGACTTCGCATTTTTTGCCTTACTCCCTCCCGAGGGTACATCGGTAGATGATTTTTTGCAGGGTATCACGGGAGCAAAGCTTATCGACGCCTATAATAATCGTGAGGATGAAAAGGTGATCACCAAGATGCCGGAGTTTGAGTACGACTATAGCACCTCGCTTAAAAAACAGCTTCAGGATATGGGCATGACACTCAGCTTTTCCAATGAAGCCGACTTTACAAAGATGCTCGATCTGAAAAAGGCCCCCACCCAGGACAGGCTCAAGATAAGTGACGTGATCCACAAGACACATATCGAAGTGGACAAAAACGGCACCAAGGCAGCAGCAGCTACGGCTGTGATCATGGCAAAGACCACGGCTGTCAGACAGGAAAAAGAGCCTGTTTATGTCACATTGGATCGTCCCTTTGTCTATGGGATCCTCGATACCGAGACCGGCATGCCCCTTTTCATAGGCACACTGGATGAAGTGAAATAGGATCAAACTGTTTTCATGGGATACGAAGTCAGTAAAAAAACAAAAGCTATGGTATTTCTGCTGGGCGGCCTTTTGGCTGCCGCAGCTTTTGTTTGCATATATGGGTTTAGGGTTTTGATACCTACTTATGACGACTGGCTTTTATTTTCCCGGGATGGGGTGGACAATATGCAGCACTACCAGGGCTGGGTGGCATATCGCCATAGTTCCTGGCAGTTTCCCATTGGTCTTATCGAGGGGATCATCTATCCCGACAGGATTTCAATAATATATACTGATTCGGCGCCACTTTTTGCTTTCATATCCAAGCTACTTTCCCCCATCCTTCCTGATACCTTTCAGTATTTCGGCATATTCGGACTCCTTTGTGCTTTTTTTCTGGGGGCTTTCGCTTCCGAGTTTGTATTTTGCTTTACGGACAACGCGGTCTATTCCGTGATATCATCCCTTTTCTTTGCCACGGCCTTCGTCTTTTTACACCGCGTGTTTTATCACACTGCCCTTTCGGCCCAGTGGATCGTGATTGCATCGCTTTACCTGTGGCTGGCAGTTGGCTACGACAGGATAAAAAGGCAGGAACTATCCTTTGGGATCAAAAGAGTGGTACTCTGGACGCTGCTTTCAGCCGTTGCACTGCTGACGGAGGCATATTTTCTGCCCATGGTCTGGGGGATAATGCTCTGTGACCTGATCCGTTACGGACTTATTTCTGGTTCCCTTTGCGATCTGTTATCCGCTGCTGCGGTCTGTATGCTGCCTGCAGCCTCGGTAACCATCCTTTTGGGCTGGTGCTTTGGACTTTTCTATGGCGAGGTGGATTCCACCGGACTGGGTCTGGGAGTATATACATTTAACCTTATCAATTTTTTCAATCCATTCTGGATGTCTTCAATTCTTCCCTGGCTGCCCTCTGATTTTTTCCAGTATGAGGGTCTGGCTTATCTGGGACTTGGTATTCTTTGCCTGGCTCCCTTTGCCGCAGGCCTTTGGTGCAAGGGTATCTCTGATAAGAAAAAAGCAAAGGTCGGCGAATATCGGATCATAGGAGGTGATGGCGAAGAGGATGCTATTTCTATCTGTCTTCCGCTGGCTTTATTCTTTACTGGTTTTTTGGTAGCTGCGGTCAGTCCGACCATATCCTTTGGAGACTACAGAGTCACCATCCCTATTCCGGATGCTTTGGCCATGCTTTGGTCCACTTTCCGTAGCAGTGGACGGCTGATATGGCCGGTATATTATCTTTTGATACTTTTGATACTGATGGCATTTGGGAGATTTATCAAAAACAAGCGGCTTTCCGTTATCATACTTATTGCAGCGTTTGTGCTACAGATGGCAGATGCCCACGGCTTTATCCTCGACCTGCACGA
Source organism: uncultured Lachnospiraceae bacterium (assembly GCA_946613735.1). The sequence continues at coordinate 4,845 of CAMOFS010000082.1, forward strand.
AAAGTTTGCTCCGGAACATGTATACGTAAGCTCTCTTTCTGATCCTGCCTGGGAAAAGCTGGCACGGGATCATGAGCATATTGCGATCTGCCCTGACACACATGATATATACTATACCTATGAAGGTGAGGAGCTGGAATACTATGCACTTACAAACGGGCTTACCATGAATATCGTCTACACTGCCAGGGTGGTGTCGGATCAGGTAAATGAGAGGATGCGCTCCCAGCTTGATGACATCTCATCAGGCCTTAAGATGCCGGATGAGAAGACGATATATGTATTTTTGGATGGCAAAAAAGATAAGAGCCTGCCGCTATATTATTATAAGCTCAACGGCTACCTCATAGGTGTGGCACAACCGCTGTAAAATGTGTATAATGTTCGAGGATGCAGTCAAATATTGATTGGAGATTATAATTGAAAAAATTTGTCCGACTGCTTCGGATGAAGCATTACATCAAGAATATACTTGTGTTCTTCCCAATGTTCTTTGGGGGCTCTTTTTTTGATGCCTCGTTTTGGATAGTGGCGGCTCTTGGCTTTTTTTCCTTTTGTTTCGTCTCATCGTCCATATATATCATAAATGACATCTCGGATGTGGAAAAGGACCGGGTACACCCGGAAAAGAAAAAAAGACCGATAGCAAGCGGTGAGGTTTCTGTCAGGCTTGCAGCCTTTATTTCTGCCATGTGCATGGCGTTGTCAGCAGCCCTGTTTTGTATTATGGCAGCAAGGTCAAAGGGTTCACCTGTGATAGCTCTATGTCTGCTTTTGATCTATTGCGTGATGAACATTGCCTACAGCAGGGGACTTAAAAATATCCCCATCATGGATGTGGTGATACTGGCATTGGGATATGTGATCCGCGTGTATTATGGAGGACTTATCACCGGAATAGAGATATCCGACTGGCTGTTTTTGGTGATCACTGCGGGAGCCCTGTACATGGGCTTCGGTAAAAGACGCGGGGAGCTGCTCAAGGGCTATGATACCAGAGATGTTCTAAAGAGCTATACCATGGGATTTTTGAACGCCTCCGTGACCCTAATGATGGGGCTTACCATAGTCTTCTATGCTCTTTGGGCCAAGGATCTGTCTGATAAGCATATGATTTTTTCCGTACCTCTTTTTATCATTATAATGCTGCGGTACGGTATGGTTTCGGATAAAAAAGCTGACGGAGATCCGGTGGAGGTGATCCTGGGTGATCTGCCCCTGATCGGTCTTTTGGTGGTCTACGGCCTGGCCACAAGTCTTATCATTTACATGTAACGAGGAATCTTGGCTTTAATGGATACAACGGTCACAAATGACAGAAATTCTTATATCGATCTGTGCCGGGCCATAGCAGTTTTAGATGTTTTGGCAGGGCATACGGCTTTTTGGGTGATGTTTTGGGAGACTCCGAATATTGTAAAAAGCATGACCCTTTTATTTGAAGTACCCGTATTTTTCTTTTTATCCGGATGGGCATCCTCCCTCAGATATCCCGATGTTAAAAAATCTATTTACGGTATTACCAGATTCTGGCTTCAATGGGTGTACTTTGTCACTGTTATGGCCATTGTCTGCATGATAAGCCTTCATACCCGCTATCCGATAGAGGGGGTATCAGGCCCGGCGGATCTGATACAAAACTATTTCTTTACCGTAAGCTTTCCCGGATTTTCCATAGTGTCCATCTCTCTGTGGTGGGTAGAGGCCTTTTTTATAGTCATACCCCTCATGACAGCCATTCTTGTACTGATAAAAAAGACCCGCCATCAAAAGCTTTTTGAGATCCTGCTTTGCGTGGCAGCAGGGGCAATATTTATGGTGTGGTCGATCATGTCCGGCGATGTAGGCTCGGGCACGGTCTATACCGCACCGGTCCCGGAAGCAGATATGGGACTTAAAAATCTCATCATCATGAAAAGCTCAGAGTCCGGTGTTACCATACCTTTTCTGGCATTTTTCTGGCTTCTGGGATATAACAGGAAAATGCTAAAGATCGATAAATGGTGGAAATTACTG
>CAMOFS010000083.1 GCA_946613735.1 uncultured Lachnospiraceae bacterium
CGGACATGAACATCAAGGCTCCGAACTTATCGTTGGGGTTGTTCTTCCTGGTCTTGCCCTTTATGATATCACCTGTCTTGAGGTTGAACTTTCTGATCTGTGAAGGCGATACATATACGTCATTCTCACCGGGCATATAGTTCTCGCAGCGGATAAAACCATAGCCGTCTGCAAGCACCTCGAGTATGCCCTCGCAATCCTTCTCGTCATCATAGTGGGGAAGCTCACGCTCCTCTATCTCCTCCACCATGTTGCCGTTCTCATCCATATACTCCTTGCGCTTGGTATAGGTGCGCTTCTCCTCTGAGGCAGCGGGCGCAGGCCTTAAGGATGGAGCCTTCTCAGCCTCCTTTTTGGGAGGTCTGCCACGACGCTTGGCAGGCGATTCTCCCTTAGACTCCGAGGATGAAGCCGCCCCCTTTTGCTTATCTATCTCATCCTGCTTGAGCATAGCCTCAATAACATCTGCTTTTTTGGCAACAGAAAGTCCTTTCAGTCCTCTTGCCTTCGCTAAGTCTTTTAATACTGCAAGACTTAAACTTTCGTACTTTTCTCGCATATATTCTCTCCTATATGATTCAAATGTCACAATGGAAATCATGTCAGAAACGACAATAGATCTCTTTAGTTGTCGTCATTATACTATGGATTTTCATTAGTTGCAACAAAAAAAAGCTCAAAGATAAAAGTCCCTCCACCGCAATACGAAAAAGCGTTTTGCTGCGTGGAGAAACTTCTTATCTTTTCGCTTATTATGAAAGCCTGTGTACCCTGATCACGTTGGGGCTGTCCACGTGAATGGGAGGATTGGCCATAAGGGCACAGTGCTTCTTGTGATCGATGGAGAAGGTGGTCATCTCATCCGTATCGTGATTAAGGACCACATAGAACTTGTCCCCAGGCAGCGGCTCAAGGGACTTGGGGAAGTCACCGCTGCAGGGTGCTGACTGCTCCACAGAAAGCATCCCGGTCTCGGAATCGCATCTTACCACTACCACCTCATTGGCACCGTCCACGGAAACATACAGGTATTCACCGGTCTCATCAAACGCCATACATGAGGCTGCCGTGGTCACGTTTTTCTCCCACACCTCCAGTTCCTGGATCTTTTCAAACTCGGGCTCGTCATTTTTGATGTAATAATCGTATACCTCAACAGTATTGGCAAGCTCAGTCAGAACATACATGAACCTGCCGTCCTTGGAAAATCGGATGGATCTGGGACCGGAGTCCATGGCACAGCGGACGATGTCCTCCAGCTTCAGCTTGCCGCGCTCGTAATCGATCTTATACACCTTGATCTGATTGAGGCCATAGTCGGCTGCACATAAGAATCTCTCATCCGGTGTCAGCTGCACACAGCTTACCTTGGGATGGTCCAGCCTGCGGTTAGTCGCGGAAAGACCAACTCCCTGATGGAAGATGCCGTCAGCGATGCCATCGATGCTGCCGTCCGGTGCAAGTCTCATCATGGTAACCCTGCCGTCATGGAAGCCGCCTACAAAAAGGTATCTGCGCTTTGAATCCACAACACAGTAGCAGCCTCTCATACCGCCGTTCCACTCCTGATTTACCTTGGTAAGGTCTCCGTTTTTGTCTATCTTGAAGGATGCCACTCCCTCATCGGCGATGGAATAAAGCATCTCGCCATCATGAGATACACACAGATATGACGGATTGTTGACCCTGGCCACACTGCGTTCCTTAAGCACTCCGTTTTCCGTATCTATATCATAAACATAGATTCCCACACTGTGCTCATGGGTGTATGTGCCCACATAGGCAACGTATTTTCCTTTGCTCATAGCGATTCCTCCTTAAGCTCGCGTCTCCTGATAATATCACCGGGACAAAGGGTCCCGTCTGTAGTAACAAATAGTCTTTCTCCTGCATGGGGGCAGCTGTCACGTGATGTGCCATCCTCGGTGGTGATGGCCAGCACTGTGACCTCTCCGGTACGAAGGGAAGGCCCGATCACCTCTATTTTTTCTCCCACGCTAAACTTATTCTTCTGGATAAAAAAGCCTCTGCCTGCATCATCCACCTCCCGGATGATCCCCAGATAGGTATAGGCCGTGATGTAGGTATTGGTGTCATATATCTGCCCCTCTGCTGACGGGCTGCCATAGTAAAAGCCGGTGCCAAAGGGCCTGTAGGTAGTGGCTCTGATCTCATCCTCATAAAGAGGTATGTGGCTCTTGTAGGAGTCGGGATCGTCCACGCATTCATCAATGGCTGCCCGATAGGCCCTGGCCACCGTGGCCACATACAGGGCATTTTTCATCCTGCCCTCTATCTTAAAGCTATCCACTCCTGCCGATATCAGGTCGTCTATATGACCTATCATAGCCATATCCCTGGAGCTGAAAATGTAGGTGCCCCTCTCATCCTCTTCTACCGGGAAGTACTCACCGGGGCGGCTGTCCTCCATCACAGCATAATCAGGTGTCATATCCTCAGGCATCCCCTCAGACAAATGATACTTCCATCTGCAGGGATGAGTGCAGGCTCCGCGATTAGCGTCCCGTCCGGTCATGTATGAGGAAAGCAGGCACCTGCCGGAATATGATATGCACATGGAGCCATGGATAAAGCTCTCTATCTCCATATCAGCAGGTATATGCTGCCTGAGTCCGCGTATCTCCTCTATGGAAAGCTCTCTGGCTGTCACTACCCTGGTGGCTCCCGCATCATACCAGAACCTGGCCGCCTCGTAGTTGGTGGTATTGGCCTGGGTACTTATATGGATCGGCACGTCAGGTGCCACGCGTCGGGCCACCGAAAAAACTCCGGGATCCGATATCAAAACGGCATCCGGCCCAATATCCGAAAGCTCCTCAAAATAATCCGGCAATCCCTCAAGATCGCCGTTGTGGGCATAGATATTAACCGTAACATAAACTTTTTTGCCCAGGCTATGCGCGTACTCCACTGCAGTCCTCATCTCATCGGGTGAAAAATTGCCGGCCTTGGCACGAAGCCCAAAACGGGTACCTCCCAGGTACACTGCATCTGCGCCGAAATGGAAGGCCACCTTAAGGGTCTCCATATCACCGGCGGGGAGCAAAAGCTCCGGCTTTTTATTTTTATAATCTATATCACCCCTGCCGATGTCCTCGCCAGGGGTGCGGAAAGTATCAGCACTCATCTGTCACTTAACCTTATAATAAGAATCATTGCAATACTCTGATATATCATACTCCTCTATGGCACCGATGCTGCTCAAAAAACTGATGGTATCATTGAGCGCATCAATATCCTCGGGGCTGATGGCCACCGTATAGTTATATTTGGGCAGGATCGCCTTGACCTGATCCTCATCCAGACTCAGATATCTGGCAACCTTCTTCCAAACAGTATCGGGAACCTCATCAAAGGAATCCGCAGCCCGCTTGTACTGCTCTAAGATAACCTCGACCACCTTGGGGTTGGCAGAAGTATAGTCCTTGCGGCCAACGATGGTATTGACCCCAGCAAGCCCACAGTCTGAGCCGACACCTATAACCTTGCCGGCACCGGAATCTACTATGCGTGTAATGCTGGGCTCCCAAAGAGCCACTGCGTCTACCTGCTCTTTTCTCAGCAGATAGGGCATATCCGAAGTGGTGGCATCCACGAGCTCCACCTGATCCAGGTCAACTCCTCCCGAGGCAAGATACTTTTGAACCAGGTTGTGGCCGGTGGAACCGATGGTGGTGGCTATCTTTTTCCCTGCCAGGTCCTCAGGTCCCTCTATGTCGGAATCGGAAGACACCAGTACTGCATAAGAATCGGCAGCCTGAGCCGAAATAGCAACTATCTCCCTCTCCTGTCCCTCATGGATGGCGGAAACCGTAGGCACATCACCCATAACGCCCAGATCGGTCTCTCCCTTTGCTATGGACTCATTCATTGGAGGACCCGACTCGAAGTCATACCAGACGACGCTTACGCCATACTCCTCAAGGGCATCATCTATCCAGCCATTCTCCCTGGCTATAAAAAGAGGGATAAAAGCTGCAGACGGCTGTATCGCTATACTGACGACACCGGCCGTTATGCCGGACTCTCTGCTGCCGCTTTTTCCTGCACAACCGGCAAAAAGTCCCACTGCCATAGTAAATACAAGCACAAGTGAAAGCAACTTTTTTTTCATTACCACATTTCCTCCGAGTGTAAGAAAACCCGGTGTGCCAATCCTGGGCACTTCGACTTGCCAGTACTTGTCCACACCAGAATAATCATACTATTTAGGCCGAAAAAAAGCAAATAAAAAAATGCTTGCAAAAAGTTATCATATATGATAACATTCAAATCGTGGAACCGATGATTTGCTTCGGTTCTGACTAATAGTTTTAAGGTGTGTGTATGAACAAGAGGTATCCGGGTGATGAGATTCCACCCTCTGCCGAAAAGCTTCGGGCCAGTGTGGCAGCCGAGGTGAAGGCAGCCAGGCGACAGTCTCATCTGACACAGGAAAAGCTGGCCGAGATCTGCGGCACGAAAAAGTCTAATATTTCCCGGATGGAGAGCGGACGATACAATCCCAGCCTGGATTTTCTGGTAAAGGTTGCACAGTCCTTAGAAAAAGAACTTACGATACACATTTCATAGGAGAGAGTTGCAGGGCTTCCTGCAGAACAAGGGGAAAAATGAAGAAAAAGCTTAGTTTTGACAAGACTGCTTACAACAAGAATATTGTGCTGTGCGAGAGCAGCAATACCAGAGCTGTAAAGCTCACATCACAGATACTTATAGATCATTCCATTTCATTTTCAAAGGCATATCGGCACATACCCATCTTCCGCCGCGACAAGTACCGCGGAGCATCTGAGATATGTGTGATCTCCATTAACAGGAATGAATATTCAAAGGCCAGAGAGGCCATTCGGGAGCTTCCGGATAATTATCTCTCCCGGTTAGTTGTTAACGCCATTTAGCCTTAGTTTTGGTGTGCATATTGCTTAGTGCCCGACGAGACTCCTACTCCTCGCCGGGTGCTTTGCGTTTCTACACCATCAGATCCACCTGCTCCTTGCTCTTGTCCACGATGGCTAAAAGCTTTTTGGCGGGATGGGATAAGACCAGTCCGATGATCAGTGAGGCGGCAATGTAGATGAAGTGTCCCGAGAGGAACAGCCAGTAATCGTTGCCGTTCATGCCGGCGATGGCCTCACGTACCGCATTCATGGAATAAGCAAAGGGCATGTATTTGTACATGATCTGATAGAGGGCAGGAAGGACCTCCACCGGAAAGGTGCCGCCGCTGCCTGCCACCTGTACCACCATAAGCACCACCGCAAGGGCCTCTCCCACTGCCTCAAAGGCAAAGGTGAGACTGTATAAAAACAGGGTGAACACAAAGCTGGTAATGGAGCAGGCCAGCCAGAAGTAAAACTTGTGCTCGCACTGTATCCCCACATAATATAGGGCTCCCAGAACCGTGATAGCCGTCTGCAGCTGTCCGATCAAAAAGAAGATAATATATCTTCCGAAATACTTTTGCAGGGTCAGGGCTCCAGCCAGGGCAGGATCCTTAACCTCCGTATGTATGATTGCCACCATAATGAGCGCTCCCACCCAGATGGACAGCACGATATAAAAGGGTGCCGTGGCAGATCCGTTGTTTTCTATAGGGAAGATACTCTGCTGATCCAACTGTGCCGGATTTGAGATAAAGTCGGATATCAGTTCAGGATCCGTCTGCAATAGACGAAGCAGCATCTTGTACTGGTCATCCTCCTCCAGATCCTCCATTTCCGCTATCATATCCCGGAGCTTACCCTGCATATCTGCAATGGTATCCTTTGTAGACTCCAGGTTCTCACGTCCCATGGACATAATATCGGGATAGCTGTCCATAACATCTGAAAGCTCTTTAATACCGCTGCCTGAATATGACAAAAGCTCCTGAACCTCAAAACTAGACGACTTTACATCCCTCAGGGTGGCATTCAGCTGAGGCTGAATCTTGTACAGGTAATCGCTTTTCAGCTGCTTTACCTCACCCTCACAGTCATTTACGGAATCCTGTATTTTGCCAAGGATGGCTTCAGTATCCTGGGCTGTGGCCGTACCAGCATTTGACAGCTTGGCCAGATCACTGCTCATATTTGAAAAATAACGACTTATGGCTTCACAGCGCTTATGTACTTCCGAATACACATTGGCATCGAGGCCTTTGGTGGACAGATCCTTATCCACAGTATCTGTCATCACCTGTAACGAATTTACCGCAGCTATCAAAAGCGCCGCAGAATCCGAGGCGGAATCCCCACCCCGGGAAACCGATGTGCTCAGCACAGTTAAAGTCCTATCCAAGTCGTCCAGACCGCCGATGATATCATCAAAGCTCATAACCAGCATATCAGATGCCAGCCTGGCGCTGCTCTCGGCGGTATCCGCTGCTGCCCCGGCACCATCCATCATGATCCTGGCCGTATCCTCCATATCATCCAGCTCATCAGTCATCTTTTTCGTAGTATCTATCATGGATGTGGAGGCATCCATAAGAGACAGATAGGACTGTATCATCTTTAATGACATGGTCAGATCGCCGTCCAGATCCTTCATCTTTTTAAGCGCGGAACCTGTCAGGTCACCGCTGTACTCAGGACTTTCAACCACGTATGCCGATGCCTGCACCATATACTTGGCAAGGGTACTTACAAAGGCCCTGTTCACCTCTTTTTGAAGGGTATCCTTCACCTTGCCCGTGATCTTGGGCGCAATGGCGTTTTTCTTTTCATTCTCATAATAAGTTATGGTAGGGTTCTCCATCTCGCCACCCATGAAGCTGAGCATATCGGAGGAAAAAGGCTTGTCAATAACAAGCGCCGCGTACACATCCCCGGACTCTACCATCTCAATAGCTTCATATG
>CAMOFS010000084.1 GCA_946613735.1 uncultured Lachnospiraceae bacterium
GTGCTGATGCCCGGAGCAGTGGTAGAGGACGGTGCCACAGTTACCCGCGCCCTGGTGGCTGACGGGGTCACCATCAAAAAGGGTGCCAAGGTGGGCAGCGCCAACAGCAAGGAGATCCTCCTTGTAGCAGAAGATGTGAAGGGGGGAAAGTAAGATGGCAAAGGCATTTGGTATAGTTTCATCCTCAGGCTCACACATCCACGTGGAGGGCATGCAGGATTACCGTCCCATCGGTTCCTTTTCTTTCCTGGGACGCTACCGTATGATCGACTTCCCTGTTTCCAACCTCTCCAATTCGGAGATTGACCGGATTCAGGTTTATATCCAGCAGAATCCCAGATCACTGGCTGAGCATCTGGGCACCGGACGCCACTACAATATTAACTCCAAGCGCGGTAAGCTGCAGCTTCTCTTTACAGAGGACAGCCGCATCAACGATATCTACAATACGGATATGGCGGGCTATGCAGCGCATCTTGATATCATAGAGCGCATGCGTCAGGATTACGTGGTGATCGTTCCCAGCTATATGGTATTCAAGCAGAATTTTGACGAGCTTCTGGAGGCCCATATCGAGAGCAAGGCAGACATAACCATGCTCTACCACAAGGTGGACAATGCAGACAAGTCCTACCGCAGCTGTACCATCATGAAGCTCAATCGTCAGCGCGGGCTCAAGTGCCTGGTCAGGAACGACAATACTTCAGCTGACGAGAACATATTCATGGATACCTATGTGATGAAGCGTGACATTTTTGTCAAGCTCATCAAAAAGGCAATGTCGCTTTCATCAGTATACACTTTGGCTGATATGGTCAATAATGAGGCGGAGTCCTATGATATCCGCGGCGTGGCTCACAAGGGATATTTCGCAGCCATAACCGATATCAAGAGCTACCATGAGGCCAACCTTGAGCTTTTGGATATAGACCTTACTGAGGAGCTCTTCACTATGGACTGGCCTTTTTATACCAAGACTACCGACAGCTGTCCCGTCCGCTATTTCGAGGGCTGCAAGGTTAAGAATTCCATGGTGGCCAACGGCAGTCTCATCGAAGGCACCATCGAAAACTGTGTTATTGGACGTAACGTGTCCGTGGGCAGGGGAGCAGTTCTTAAGAATTGCGTGGTTTTAGCTCAGGCAGTCATTGGAGAGGGGGTTCATATTGAAAACCAGGTGATCGACAAATGGGCAAAGATCACCAGTGTCAAAAAGATCATGGCGGATGCCGACAAGCCCGGCTATATCCGCCGCAGCGACGTATTATAGTAATGGTTGGGGGATCAGTTTTTTGATCCCCTGTTTTTTAGAAAGGAAAAGAGATGAACAAACGCACAGACATTAAAAAGGTTCTGATCATCGGTTCCGGCCCCATCGTCATCGGCCAGGCCTGCGAATTTGACTACAGCGGCACTCAGGCCTGCAAGGCATTGAAAAGCCTGGGCTACGAGATCGTCCTGGTCAATTCAAATCCTGCCACCATAATGACGGATCCTGAGATGGCAGATGTCACCTACATAGAACCCCTTAACGTGGAGCGCGTGACAGCTATCATTAAAAAGGAACGTCCCGATGCCCTGCTTCCCAACCTGGGCGGTCAGAGCGGACTGAATCTCTGTGCGGAGCTATACAAAAAAGGCGTTTTGGAAGAGTATGGTGTGGAGGTCATCGGTGTCCAGGCCGACGCCATCGAGCGCGGCGAAGACCGGGTGGAGTTTAAAAAGACTATGGATATGCTCGGCATCGAGATGGCACGCTCAGAGGTGGCCTACTCAGTGGAGGACGCACTTAAGATAGCGGACGAGCTGGGTTATCCGGTGGTGCTACGTCCCGCCTATACCATGGGGGGAGCCGGTGGCGGACTTGTTTACAATTCCGATGAGCTGGCTACGGTCTGCGCCAGAGGACTAAAGGCTTCCCTGGTTCACCAGGTGCTGGTGGAGGAGAGTGTCATGGGCTGGGAGGAGCTGGAGCTTGAGGTGGTCCGGGATGCAGCCAATAACATGATCACGGTCTGCTTCATAGAAAATGTGGATCCCATGGGAGTCCATACCGGTGACAGCTTTTGTACCGCACCCATGCTCACCATCGAGCAGTCGGTCATGGACCGTCTCCAGGAGCAGGCATATAAGATAGTTGAGCACATCGGTGTCATCGGCGGCACCAACGTACAGTTTGCACATGATCCCAAAACGGACAGGATCATAGTCATAGAGATCAATCCCAGGACTTCAAGATCATCAGCCCTGGCATCCAAAGCCACCGGCTTCCCTATCGCGCTGGTATCTGCCAAGCTTGCAGCGGGCCTTCTTTTATCCGACATCCCCTGCGGCAAATACGGTACCCTGGATAAGTACCATCCCGATGGCGACTACGTGGTGGTGAAGTTTGCCCGCTGGGCCTTTGAAAAGTTCAAGGGTGTGGAGGACAAGCTGGGCACCCAGATGCGTGCAGTAGGCGAGGTCATGTCCATAGGCAAGACCTACAAGGAGGCCTTCCAAAAGGCCATCCGGTCTCTGGAAAAGGGCCGCTTTGGCTTAGGACATGTTAAGGACTTTGATACTCTTGGCAAGGAGGAGCTGCTCCGTCGGCTTTATACACCTAATTCCGAGAGGCACTTTTTGATGTATGAGGCCATCAGGGCCGGAGCCACCAATGAGGAGATAAGGGAGCGCACCAACGTTAAGGAGTACTTTATACAGCAGATGAGAGAGCTGGTGGAGGAAGAAGAGGAGCTTGTGAAAAACTACCGTGGATCTCTTCCGGCGGATGAGGCTCTCATTAAGGCGAAAAAGGACGGTTTTTCCGATAAGTACTTATCTGAGATCCTTGAGATCCCGGAGGAGGATATCAGAAACCGCCGCATAGCACTTGGGCTTTCCCAGTCATGGCAGGGAGTCCATGTCAGCGGCACCGAGGACGCGGCTTATTATTACTCCACCTATAATGATGTAGACAAAAACCCGGTGAACACTGACAAGAAAAAGGTGATGATCCTCGGCGGCGGTCCCAACCGTATCGGCCAGGGCATCGAGTTTGACTACTGCTGTGTACATGCGGCGCAGTCACTTAAGAAGCTGGGCTTTGAGACCATTATCGTAAACTGCAATCCCGAGACCGTGTCCACGGATTACGACACCTCGGACAAGCTTTATTTTGAACCGCTGACCTTAGAGGATGTTCTTTCCATCTATGAAAAGGAGCGCCCCGAGGGGGTTATTGCCCAGTTTGGCGGCCAGACACCTCTTAACCTGGCGGCTGACCTGCAAAAGTACGGAGTGAAGATCCTGGGTACCTCTCCCGAGGTCATTGACCTTGCGGAGGACAGGGACCGGTTCAGGGAGATGATGGATAAACTGGAGATTCCCATGCCCGAAAGCGGCATGGCGACCACTGTAGAGGAAGCCATCGACATAGCAGGCCGTATCGGCTATCCTGTTATGGTGCGTCCTTCCTACGTACTTGGTGGCAGAGGCATGGAGGTGGTCTATGATGATGAGGCCATGTCAGATTACATGCGGGCAGCTGTGGGAGTGACTCCGGATCGTCCTATTTTGATCGACCGCTTTTTGGTACATGCCATGGAGTGTGAGGCAGATGCCATCTCCGACGGAGAGCACGCTTTTGTTCCCGCTGTCATGGAGCATATAGAGCTGGCTGGGATCCATTCCGGAGACTCGGCCTGCATCCTGCCATCGAAGCACATTCCCGAGAGTCAGCTTGAGACCATCAGGGAATACACCAGGAAGATCGCCGAGGAGATGCACGTGGTGGGACTGATGAACATGCAGTATGCCATCGAAAACGGCACGGTATATGTGCTCGAGGCCAATCCCAGGGCATCCCGTACGGTGCCTCTGGTATCAAAGGTCTGTGGTATCAGGATGGTACCCATCGCAACAGATGTTATCACAAGGGAACTGACAGGAAGAAAGAGTGTGGTTCCGGAGTTAAAGGAGAGAAAGATACCTTACTATGGAGTGAAGGAGGCGGTATTCCCCTTCTCCATGTTCCAGGAGGTGGATCCCATTTTGGGACCGGAGATGCGTTCTACCGGCGAGGTGCTGGGCATTTCATACTCTGCGGGTGAAGCTTTTTACAAGGCCCAGGAGGCTGCAAACGGTGCGCTTCCGCTATCGGGTACTGTGCTGATCTCAGTCAATCGCAAGGACAAGCCTGAGGTGGTGGAGATCGCCCGGGCCTTCCATGACGATGGCTTTGATATCATGGCTACCGGTACCACCTATGAGCTTATATCACAGTCCGGCATCCCGGCACAGAAGGTGAAAAAGCTCTACGAGGGCCAGCCCAACATTTTGGACCATATGACCAATAAAAAGATCCAGCTTATCATAAATACGCCGGTGGGTAAGGACAGCGTGCATGATGACAGCTACTTAAGGAAGGCTGCCATCAAGCAGAAGATCCCCTACATCACTACCATTGCGGCGGCCCGGGCAGCCGCTGAAGGTATAGCTGTGCTGAAAGAACAGGGTAACGGCAACATCCACAGCCTGCAGAAGTGGCATCAGAGGATAGAATAACTACGCCTGTCATTCTGAGCGCAGCGAAGAATCTTACAAAAAGGAAATCCAATACATGATATATGTACTACAGGTTCGCTCCGGCAAAGAGTCCGAAGTCATAACCTTTATGAACGTTCTGGTGGATAAGAGTCTTTTCAACGACGCCTATTATCCCACCAGGAAGATGATGAAAAAATACCGTGGCAAATGGAACGAAGTCACAGAGAAACTGATCCCGGGCTACGTCTTTGTGGAGTCGGACGAGCCGGTGAAGCTATATATGCAACTGAAAAAAGTACCACGACTTACCAAGCTTTTGGGCCGGGATGTGGATCGTGACGAGATCCGCCGCCTGACTGAGCGTGATGAGAGATGGCTGAGACAGATGATGGGCGGAAAAGAAGGCCAGTACATGGACCCCAAGCTTAGAGGCGAGGTGGGACTTACCCTGGTATCCATCGATGATGATGGCGTGGTCCATATCTTAGAGGGCCCCTTAAAGGGTGTCGAGGGTCACATCATAAAATATAACCTGCACAAGCGTTTTGCCGCAGTGGAGACAGAGTTCATGGGTCAAAAGACCGTCCTTCACATGGGTATCGTTATAGCGGAAAAACGTGAGGAGGACTGATGATGTGATCCACCTGCCACAGTCCGGTGATATACAAAAATACAAATATCTTGACAAATAGGATAAATGCTAGTAAAATGTCAAATGGTGTCCACGTTGACGCCCAATAAGGTAATCGCCAGATTATCTCCGGAAGGAGGGTAGTATATATGTCAAGTGTTATTGTTAAGGAAAACGAGTCTTTAGACAGCGCACTTCGCCGCTTCAAGAGAAATTGTGCTAAGGCCGGTATCCAGCAGGAGATCCGTAAGCGTGAGCATTATGAGAAGCCCAGCGTTAAGCGCAAGAAAAAGTCTGAGGCAGCCAGAAAACGCAAATATAACTAAGCGCATTTAAGGATGCTCCAAAAATATGGAGCATCCTTTTTGTTTTCAGGAGGGTTATTTTGAAAAAAAGAGCGATTTTAATAGTTTTGGACAGTGCGGGTATAGGACATGCGCCTGATGCTGCTGAGTACGGCGATGAGGGAGCCAACACTTTTTTATCCTGTTCGAAAAGTGAAAGATTCAATACCCCAAATATGAAAAAAATGGGGCTTTATAATATCGACGACGTTGAGATAGAGGGATGTGATGCACCTACAGGTGCCTTTGCCAGACTTATCGAAAAGTCCAAGGGCAAGGACACTACCACGGGACACTGGGAGATGGCAGGAGTGGTAAGCGAGCAGCCTTTCCCCACTTACCCCAATGGTTTTCCGGATGAGGTACTGGACGAGTTCAAAAGGCTTACCGGAAGAGAGGTGCTCTGTAACCTTCCTTATTCCGGCACCCAGGTCATAGAGGACTACGGCGAAGAGCATATTAAGACCGGTGCACTTATCGTATATACCAGTGCCGATTCCGTGTTCCAGATAGCAGCACATGAGGATATAGTTCCGGTGGAGACTCTGTATGAGTACTGCCGTATTGCCAGAAAGATGCTTGTGGGCAGGCACGGTGTGGGCAGAGTTATCGCCCGTCCTTTTATCGGGCAGCCCGGCAGCTTTACCCGTACCACCAGAAGGCACGACTTTTCATTGGAGCCTACGGGGGAGACTATGATGGATACATTAAAGGCCAAGGGCTATGATGTGCTATCCGTAGGCAAGATATATGATATTTTTGCAGAGCGTGGAGTGACGGACTATGTGAGATGCGAGGGCAATCCCGATGGCATCGAAAAGACTATCAAGTGGATGGAACGTGACTTTAACGGTCTTATGTTTGTAAATCTGGTGGACACCGATATGATCTACGGTCATCGCCGCGACATCGACGGCTATGCCGGAGCACTCAGCTACTTTGACGAGCAGCTGCCCCGCATTACGGAGCGCATGGGGGATGAGGACATCCTTCTTATTACGGCAGACCATGGCTGTGATCCGGGATATACCGGCACAGACCATACCAGGGAGTGCGTGCCTCTCCTTATGTACGGCAAGTCCATTCCCGCCGGCAAGAACTACGGCACCATAACAGGATTTGATTTTATTGCAAAATATATACTGGAGTATTTTGGAGTATAGGATCCTTCGCTTCGCTCAGGATGACAGAGAAGCACGCTTATGGTGAAGTCACCGTTGTCATTCTGAGGAGCGAAGCGACGAAGAATCTTACCACTTAAGGAAATACGACATGAAGATGATAAAACATATTTTTTTTACAGATCAGAAAAACCTCTGGAAGAATCCTTTCTGCCTGGTGATAGT
>CAMOFS010000085.1 GCA_946613735.1 uncultured Lachnospiraceae bacterium
CTTTGTCAAGGTGGAGAGTGAAAAGGGAAGCGGTACCATGGTTCGTGCAACCATACCCCAAAAGGTGGCCAATGCCGCACCCTGCCTGTCTCTTTCCGACAGCTTCAAGGGAGATATCCTCTTCCATGTGAGGTCCGACAAATATGAGGTTCCCCGTGTCAGGGATTATTACCGTTTTATGGCTTCCAATCTGGCTTCGGCTATCAGGGTGCCTCTGTATTCCGCTGAGACAAAAAAGGATATAGAGCGCCTTATGGAAAAGCTGGATGTCACCTATATCTTTATGGGCCAGGAGGAGTATGAAGAGGATCCGGAGTACTTTGACAACCTCAGTCAAAAGGAAGTGGTGGTTGCTGTTTCCGCCTATGCAGGCTTTAAGCCCAGTCCGGGCAGCAGGGTCGTATCCATGCCCAAGCCCCTATATGCCTATCCCGCACTCAAGATTTTAAACGAGGGACGGGATGCGAAAAATATCGAGTATTCGGATAGTGTCACCAGGCCTGTCTTTTCCGGCATAAAGGCTCTTGTGGTAGATGATGAGCCCATGAACCTTGTGGTGGCAAGGAGCATCTTCAGTGAATATGATATGGAGATCGATACTGCCGACAGTGGCAGGGAAGCTATCGACAAGTTCCACGCGGGCGACTATGACGTGGTCTTTATGGACCACATGATGCCGGAGATGGATGGCGTGGAGGCTATGAAGCGCATCAAACAGATGGCACAGGAACTGGGCAGGAAGACCGCCGTGGTGGCCCTTACCGCCAATGCTGTTTCCGGTGCCAGGGAGATGTTTATCACAGAGGGCTTTGACGGATTTATCGCAAAGCCTGTTAATACCCAGGATTTTGAGAGGACCATGCTTTCCGTCCTCCCCGAAAAAGATGATTCACAGGGAGGAAAGAGGGCATGAAAAAGTTGGCAAAGCTTTTAAAAGACTATAGAGCTGCGGCATATGATCCAAGCCGTCCCTTTAACGAGAGGGTGTTTTTGGTATTGTCCCTTGTGGCAGAGATGGTGGTCATCATCGCTCTCATAGGTGATATCATCACTCACGAGGACATAAGGGAGATCGTGCTGATATCCGCAGTGATCATATATGTCCCCATTGCCACGATATTTGGCTTATACAAAAACAAGCTCAAGCCTATTATGGCTACCATCGCCATCGGACTGGTATTTGTGGTCACACCGGGGCTGTACTTTTTTGGAGGAGGTATGTACGGTGGAGGCGTATACTGGATCATCTTCTCGTTTTTGTATATCGGCCTTATTATGACGGGCAGATGGCGCACGACACTTTTTGCCTTACTCGCTTTGGAGGCATGGGGTTGCATCCGCTTATCATACAAGCATCCGGAGTATGTTGCGGGACATACGCGCAGCATGCATTATGTGGACGCATTTATATCCATTATCCTGGTAGGTATGGTCGGCTTTTTGATGACCTGGTTCCAGAATCTTTTGTTCAAGGATGAAAACCAACGTGCCCAAAAGGCGGCAGAAAAGGCCGAGGAGCTGGGCCGTGCGCAGAACAGGTTTTTCTCCAGCATGAGCCACGAGATCCGTACTCCCATCAATTCGATCCTGGGTCTTAATGAACTGACTCTCAGGAATATGGGTGCTACGCCGGACATCATAAAGGATGCGATGGGCATCCAGGGAGCAGGTAAGCTTTTGCTTGCCCTCATTAATGACATCCTGGATTTTTCCAAGATGGAGGCCGGCAGCATGGAGATAATCCCGGTGGATTACAGGGTGGGAGACATGATATCCGAGATCGTAAACATGATCTGGATAAAGGCCCACGACAAGGGACTTAAGTTTGATGTCAGCATCGATCCCGATGTGCCCTCTGTGCTTTACGGAGACGAGGTCAGGATCAAGCAGATCATAATCAACCTTCTAAACAACGCTGTAAAGTACACCAAAGAGGGTAGCATCTCACTTCACATAGAAAGCGAGACCCAGGAGGACGAAAAGACGACCCTTTTAAATATTTCCGTGACGGATACGGGAATGGGTATAAAAAAGGAGGCTCTGCCGGAGCTTTTCAATGCCTTTAAAAGAGTGGATGAGGAAAAGAACCGTAACATCGAGGGAACCGGCCTGGGACTTTCCATTGTAAAGCAGCTCATCGACCTTATGGAAGGCGATATCAAGGTCAGCAGTGTATACGGTGAGGGCTCCACCTTTACGGTCACAGTAAAGCAGGGTATATCCGATGCCACCGAGATCGGGGATCTCAACATTCACAATATACAGGTTCTAAAGAGGGAAAAATACGAAAGCAATTTCAAGGCTCCCGAGGCCAGGATCCTTATCGTGGATGACAATGAGATGAACCTGGAGGTGGAAAAAAAGCTCCTTGCCGATACACAGATGACCGTGGATCTGGCAAAAAGCGGCCGGGAGGCCTTGGAGAAATCGGAGTCTGTTAATTATGATGTGATACTCATGGATCATCTCATGCCGCAGATGGATGGTATAGAGTGCCTTGAGAGACTTCGCAGCCAGACCGGCGGACTCAACCGCATGACTCCCGTGGTGGTGCTTACAGCCAATGCAGGCAGTGATAACAGGGACCTTTACAACAGGGCAGGCTTTGATGGATATCTGGTAAAGCCCGTATCCGGAGAGACCTTAGAGGACACCCTGATGAAGCATATCTCAAAGGATAAGCTTATCATAACAAGCCGCGGCATGAGCATGCGGGAGGATATCAGTGCCACCTCTGGTTATACCAGAAAGGCTCCGGTGATGGTCACCTCCACTACCCTGTGCGACCTGCCTACTTATGTGATAAAAAATCTCAAGCTTTCTCTTTTGCCGTTTTTGATCCAGACAGACGAGGGTGTCTTTAAGGACGGGATCCAGATGGATTCCTACGAGCTGATCCGCTATCTGAGCAAAGGGAAGAATGCAATATCATCTCCTCCCGACGTAAAGACCTACACGGAGTTTTTCTCCAATGCTCTAAGACGGGCCCATCATCTTATACATATATCCATCACCTCGAGTATGAGTGATGACTATAAGATAGCCATGGAGGCGGCAAAGGCCTTTGACAATGTGACGGTGATCAATTCCGAGAGCATTTCATCCTCCACGGGTCTTTTGGTGATGATAGCCCACAGGCTGGCACAGCAGGGTATCCCCGTGGATGAGATGGTTTCCGAGCTGGAGGAGGTCAAAAAGCGCCTGCGCTGCAGCTTTGTGATAGAGAATACCTCCTACATGGCTAAAAAGGGCCTTATCAACCGCAGGGTTCACGATATAGCAAGGGCACTAAGCCTGCATCCCACCCTCCGCCTTAACAATAACAGAGCTGGGGTGGGCGATATAGCCATAGGAAGCACAAGAAGGGCATACAAAAGATACATACGCAAGGTCATTC
Organism: uncultured Lachnospiraceae bacterium; assembly: GCA_946613735.1. The sequence goes on from CAMOFS010000085.1 coordinate 3,398, forward strand.
CGGTGGACATAATCCCTGACGAGGAGGTCTGCTTTATCACCTATGTGGACATCCCCACAGAGACACTGGAGTGGATCAAGGAAGAGATAAGCAAGATCGTCTACTTTAAGAATGTGGTATTCAAGCAGGCGTCGGCAGCAATATCCTCCAACTGCGGTCCGGGAGCCTTTGGTATCATATATTTTGTCAAGTCCAATAAGTCATATAATCTGGGTGCCTATGTCGAGCGGCCGGAGGCTGATGAGGCTGATGCAGTTGCCGCGGCCTATGACGCAGATGAGGCAGCTTCTGATGATGAATTACAAGAGGAAAAATGGTATCGGGGCATACCCTTTATCGATGGTGATGCGGCCATTAAAAACAGTGGCTCGGAGGATGCCTTTAAGTCAGTGCTCCAGATCTACTATGACTCCATCCCTCTAAAGTCCTCGGAGCTTAAGGACTTTTATGACAGGGGTGACTGGGAGGATTATACCATCAAGATCCACGCCTTAAAGAGCTCGGCCAAGCTCATTGGAGCCATCGAGCTTTCCGAAAAAGCCTATAAGCTGGAAATGGCCGGTAAGGAGGGCAACGAAGAATATATCAGGGAACACCATGATGCCTTCATGGAGGAATACTTAAGGACCGGGGATTATCTCAAGCCTGTCTTTTCAGACGGGCAGGATGAGGAAGCCGGGTCGGACAAGCCCGTAGCTGACGAGTCCATTATGGCAAGTGTATTTGATGGCATAAAGGAGGCCGCCGAGAGGATGGACTGCGATGCCATAGAGGAGATACTCGAAGAACTTTCGGATTATCAGATCCCGGACAGTTGTAAAGAGAAGTATGATGCGGTCATTGGAAGGTTTGAAGCCTTCGACTACGACGGAATATCTGAGGTGCTTAATGCTGAATAGTATAATAGAGATCGATAGCGCCATAAATGGCTTTGTATGGGGCACCTTTGGACTCGTCCTGCTTTTGGGGACAGGCCTTTTATGCACCATTGTCACAGGCTTTTTCCAGATAGTCCACATCAGGCACTGGATCAGTAAGACCTTTGGCATCATCAACAAAGAGGGCAGGGTCATAAATGATGCGGGAGCCCTGTCACAGTTCAGAGCCTTTTGCACAGCCCTTACCGCCACCATCGGGACGGGAAATATAGCCGGTGTATCCACAGCCATCTGCGTGGGAGGTCCCGGGGCAGTGTTCTGGATGTGGGTGGCCGCATTTTTCGGTATGATGCTTAAGTTCTCGGAAAACGTTCTGGGAATATACTACAGACGGAGGAATGCAGAGGGAGCCTGGTCAGGCGGTCCCATGTATTACCTCCAGGATGGCCTGGGCTCCATGAAGCACTGCAGGATCCTGGGAAGAGTGATGGGTATCCTCTTTTGTATATTTATGGTGCTGGCTTCTTTCGGTATCGGCAACATGGGTCAGATCAACAAGATCACTATCAACGTCAGGTCCACCTTTTTATCGGGGACGGACCTGGGAACAGCCTTCGGGATACCCATGGAAAGCTGGGCTATCGGTTTTTTACTTATGCTGGCTGCGGCACTGATCATCCTGGGCGGCTTCAGGCGACTGGCCGTCGTATCAGAGAGACTGGTGCCTTTTATGTGCATAGCCTATGTGGCAGGCTGCCTTTTGATCATCATCATCAACTACAGGATGCTGCCGGAGATCATTGCCTCCATCTTCAGATTCGCCCTCGGCCCCAGGGCCGTGGTGGGAGGAACTGCCGGGACGGCTATACAGCTTGCATTAAATACCATTAAAAATGGCTGCAAGAGAGGAGTATTCTCCAACGAGGCAGGACTGGGGTCATCGGTGATAGTGCATAGCAACACCTGTGCCAGGGAGCCGGTAAAGCAGGGACTCTGGGGTATAGCAGAGGTGTTTTTGGACACCATGGTGATCTGCAATATGACGGCCCTGGTGGTTCTGGGCTCCGGAGCCATAGACCTTTCCACGGGTCTGGTGGCAGAGGGCACCAATGATACCACTTTGGTGGCAAAAGCCTTTGGGGCGTCCCTTGGTACGGTGGGCGAGCTTTTTGTGGTGCTGGCCATTGCCCTTTTTGCCTTTACCACTGTTATGGGCTGGTCTTACTATGGAGCCAAGGCTACGGAGTATCTCTTCGGTGTGCGATGGGCCAAGGTATACAGGGTGGTCTTTATCATGCTTATTGTATTGGGCGCTGTCATGGAGTCCAATCTGGCATGGGATATCAGTGATACCTTTAACGGGCTTATGATGATCCCGAACCTTATCGGGCTTATCGCTCAGACACCGCTTATCATCAGGCTGACCCATAATTATATCGACCGTAGGATAAGAAAAAAGGATGTAAGGCCCCTTTTGTCCTATGATCCCAATATCCAGAGGGATGCGCAGATTGCCATAGAAAAAGGAATGGATTAAACATATCATACAGATCAGGCGGATGATCTTAACATAGGAGGAACAAAAATGAATGAAGAAAAACGCGTTGTTGTAGTCAGGGACAAGGAGAGTGTCGTAGTCCGTGGCATAGAAAGAAAGCTCAAGGAAAATGAATATTTTGTATTCATGTCCGGCATTGCAGAAGACGAGATACGCGGTAACGTGGAGAGGGCTGCTATGTTTATCACCTACCTTCCCGCGGATATCATTGATAATATCAAGGAGATCAGGAGACTGGAGACCATGTGCTCCCTGATAAGCGAAGGAAAAAGGCGGATGGTGGTCATCGGCGAAAAGAAGTATCATGATGAGCTTTTAGCCAAGGTTCCTGCTATAAGGGCCCATCCCTGGATCGACCGACCCCTTGATATGGATGAGCTTATGAGTGTGATGGAGGGCGAGCTCAACAGAAAGGATGAGCCTGTAGTTGCACCTGTAGTTGACGATGCTGCTTCTTCAAAAGGCGAAAAGCGTATCCTCGTAGTGGATGACGATCCCGCATACGCAAGGATGGTCAGGGAGTGGCTGAAGGACATTTACAAGGTGGATATCGTTACCGCCGGTATGCAGGCCATCACCTTTTTGGCAAAGAACAAGGTGGATATGATCCTTTTGGATTATGAGATGCCCATCGCTGACGGGCCCCAGGTGCTTGAGATGCTCCGCTCCGAGCCGGCTATGGCAGATATACCTGTCATCTTTTTGACCGGCGTAGGGGATCTGGAGAGCGTAAAGAGGGTAATGGCTCTAAAGCCCCAGGGGTATATTTTAAAGAGTACCACAAAGGAAGATCTTCGGAATACGATTAAGACCAATTTTGAGAAGCTGTCGTCATAGCCCTTTGATGGAGGGTTTGACTTTGTACCCGAAAAATGGTATATTTACAGTCGTTTGTAGGCGTAGCGTAGCTGGATAACGCATCAGACTCCGACTCTGAAGATCG
>CAMOFS010000086.1 GCA_946613735.1 uncultured Lachnospiraceae bacterium
GGAATTCGATGCCACCGAATACGGCGGAGCACCCCTTTTGGGACTGCGTGGTCTGGTGGTCAAGGCTCATGGTAATGCCACACACAAGGAGATTAAAAACGCCATCATCCAGTGCGTGACTTTCTCCCAGCAGGATATAGTTAAAAAAGTAGAAGACAGCATAGGAGCAGCTGAAGGATAATAAAAGATTCTTTGCTTCGCCTGATATGACGCCATATCATTTTGAAGCAAAGTGAAAATGATCTTAAAAAGGAGGTAAAAAATGGAATTCGAAACACTTAAAAAGATCATTGCAGAGGTACTTAATGTAGATGCAGACGAGATTCATCCCGACACCACTTTTATTGATGACTTAGGGGCTGATTCCCTTGATATATTCCAGATCATCATGGGTGTTGAGGAGGAGCTTGACATCGAGGTTGACAACGATGAGGCTGAAAAGATCGTTACCGTAGGAGACGCTGTTGCCCTTATCAAGAAGACTTTAGGCTAAGAGTATCTTTATTATTTTTATTGAGATGTTGAAAAAACTCTTGTAATCATACGATGGCATTACAAGGGTTTTTTCGTGGTATGTGCTATGGACCTTAATGAACTTGAAAAAAGAATTGGCTATGAGTTTAAGGATGAAGGGCTGCTTACACACGCTATGACACATTCCAGCTATGCCAATGAGCATGGGATGGAAAAGTCCGGCAGCAACGAGAGACTGGAATTTTTGGGTGATGCGGTATTGGAATTGGTTTCCAGCGAGTTCCTGTACCACAACTATCCAAATCTTCCGGAGGGAGACATGTCCAAGCTTCGTGCTTCCTTGGTCTGTGAGCCCACCCTTGCCCGGTGCACCGATGAGATAGAGCTTCCCAAGTATTTGCTTCTTAGTAGGGGAGAGGATGCCACCGGCGGAAGGGGTCGTGACTCCATCGTATCCGACGCCATGGAGGCGCTTATAGGTGCCATCTTTTTGGACGGCGGCATGGAGCCGGCGAAGACTTTTATCCTAAGATATATACTTACAGACATAGAGAGTAAAAGGCTCTTTTACGACAGCAAGACCACTCTTCAGGAGGTGGTGCAGGCTGAAGGCGGAGAAAAGCTTTCTTACGAGGTCGTGGGCGAAAGCGGTCCCGACCATGCCAAGACCTTTACGGTGGAGGTGCGCCGTGGCGGCGAGACCTTGGGACGCGGTGAGGGCCACTCCAAAAAAACCGCCGAGCAAAAAGCGGCATACGAAGCCCTCTTATCCATGCACCGCCTTGGGGATCTGAAGCTGATCTGATCCCGGATGGCTCTGTAAGAAGAGATTCTTCGCTACGCTCAGAATGACAACCTGTCCCTGTCATCCTGAGGGAGTGGAGAGTGTCCCTGTCATCCTGAGGGAGTGGAGAGTGTCCCTGTCATCCTGAGGAGCGAAGCGACGAAGGATCTCAAAAAGGAGTTTTATGTATTTAAAAAGTATAGAACTACACGGCTTCAAGTCGTTTGCACACAAGATCGTGCTTGAATTTCATAACGGCATCACGGGCATCGTAGGTCCCAACGGCTCCGGCAAGAGTAACGTCGCTGACGCTGTTCGCTGGGTATTGGGCGAGCAGAGCGCCAAGCAGCTCCGCGGTGCCTCCATGCAGGACGTCATCTTTGCCGGCACCCAGAACAGGAAGCCGGTAAGCTTTGCTTATGTTGCCATCACCATGGACAACTCCGATCATCTTTTGCCCATCGACTACGAGGAGATCACGGTAGCCCGCCGGGTGTACCGCTCAGGCGAGAGTGAGTATCTTTTAAACGGCACCCCCTGCAGGCTCAAGGATGTCAACGAGCTCTTTTTTGACACCGGTATCGGTAAGGAGGGCTACTCCATCATCGGACAGGGTCAGGTGGAAAAGATCCTCTCCGGCAAGCCTGAGGAGCGTCGTGAGCTTTTCGACGAGGCTGTGGGTATCGTCAAGTTTAAAAAGAGAAAGGCTGCGGCCATCAAGAAGCTGGAGCAGGAAAAGGAAAACCTTACCAGGGTAAATGACATCCTCGCTGAGCTTGAGACCAGAGTGGGTCCCCTTGAGGAGCAGTCCAGGGTAGCCAGGGACTACCTCCAAAAAAAGGAAGAGCTGAAAACCCTGGATGTAAACATGTTCCTTATGGAGATCGATCGTCTGGGCAGGGAGCTTTCCGATATAGAAAAGAACCTTTCCATCTCCCATGAGCAGCTTACCAAGGCCAAAAGCGATGATGAAAAGATCAAAAGCGAATACGCTGCCTTAGAGGCCGAGCTCCATGAGATGGAGGAAAAGATCAATTCCATCCGAGACAGCCAAAATGATACGGTGCTTAAAAAGGGCAACCTGGAAAACGAGATCAAGATCCTTGAGGAGCAGATCCACTTTGCCGAGAATTCCGATGAGAGTATCGCCATGAGAAAGGGCGTGCTTTTGGCGGAGAAGGAAGAGCACCAAAAGGAGCACGAAGCTTTTTCCAAGGAAAAGGAAGAGCTCAATACCATGCTCACCGAGGCTGTGGAGAGACTCAAAAAAGCCAGGGAGTACTGGCAGGGTATAGAAAACGAGATCAATGCCTGCAACGCCGGAATAGAAAAGAACCAGAAAGAGATTATGGACCTTTTGAACGAAAAGGCCACAATCAAGTCCGAAGAGCAGCGCATGAGCACCATGTTTGAGCAGACCAACATCAGAAAGTCACAGCTCACACAGAGGATACTGGCGAGAAAGACCGAGGAGGACAGCTTTGCTGCCAGGGAGGCAGAGGCAAAAAAGGCCTACGACGAGGCGGTAGCTGCCCTTTCAGATATCAAAAAGCAGGAGTCGGATAAAAACGGCGAGATAGAGACCTGGCAGAAAAAGCTGAGAGCTGCCACCGAGGAGGTCAACACCGTAAGCTCCGAGATCACAGCCAAGACGTCGAGGCTGGATTCACTTAAAAGTATCGCAGAGCGATATGACGGCTACGGCAATTCCATCCGACGTGTTATGGACAAGAAAAAGGAGACTCCCGGCATCCACGGTGTGGTGGCGGATCTTATCCATGTCCAGAAGAAATACGAGACCGCGATAGAGACAGCCCTCGGGGGAAATATCCAAAACATCGTTACCGAGGATGAGGAGACCGCCAAGGAGATGATCTCCTACTTAAAGGAGAATCATTTCGGCCGTGCGACATTTTTACCTCTGACCGCAGTGGACGGCAGGGGCAACTTCAAAAAGACCGAGGTACTTTCCGAAAAGGGAGTCATCGGCCTCTGCGACGAGGTCATCGAGTGTGATGAAAAATACCGCGGCATAGTGGCATACCTGGTGGGTCGAGTAGTTTTGGCAGACACCATCGACAGCGCCATAAAGATAGCCAGGAAATATCACTATTCACTCCATATAGTGACCCTTGAGGGCGAGTATCTAAGCCCCGGCGGATCCATGGCGGGAGGTGCTTTTAAAAACAAGGGCAATCTTTTGAGCCGTAACCGCCAGATCGATCAGCTGGAAAAGGAGATCGAAGAGCTTGACAAAAAGCGTGCCGACAGCAAGAAGCATGCCGAAGAGATAGAGACAGCCCTTGAGCTGTGCAAGGATGACCTTAAGGAGATACGCGAGAAGTCATCTGAGTTTGCACTGGCAGAGAATACTGCCAGACTGGGACTGGAGCGTGCCAGCTCCGAGCGCAGGGATTCAGCCAAGGCAGCCGAGACCCTACATGAGGAGAGCAAGGAGATAGAGGGCCAGCTTTCACGTATTGAGAGTGAAAAGAAAAAGATCGTGGACCAGATGGAGACCGCTGATGAGCGCGAGAAGGTCCTGAAAAAAGAGATCGAGGACTTCCAGGAGAAGCTGGATCAGCAGACCTATATGGAACAGACCGCATCAAGACAGATGTCTGAGGTGCAGATCGAGGAGGCCAATGCCCGCCAGAAGGTTACCTTTGTGGATGAGAATCTGGCCCGTGTCACTGCTGAGATAGAAAAGGATGATAATAACCTTAAGAATCTTGAGCAGGAGTCCAAGAACACCAAGGAAGAGGCTCAAAAGAAAAAGAAGGCCATTGAGGAGATCATAAAGACCATATCCTCCGCAGATGAGAATTTCAAAAAGCTGGAGGAGGAGCTGGCTGCAGCTAAAAAGAGCCGCGAGGACATGAACGAGCGGCACAAGGGCTTTTTCGATAAAAAGGAAGAGATCTCCAAGCTCATTACCGATCTGGAAAAGGAGATATACCGACTGGAGTCCCAGCAGGAGCGTTCCAAGGACGCCATGGAATACCAGAACAACTACATGTGGGATGAGTACGAGCTTACCCTGCATGCAGCAATGGAGCTTAAAAATCCGGATTACAACAACCGTGACGAGATGAAGAGATCCATCTCTGCCATCCGTGATGCCATCCGCAAGATGGGCAATGTAAATGTCAATGCCATCGAGGAGTACAAGGAGGTAGCTGAGCGCTACAGCTTTTTAAAGACCCAGCATGATGATATCGTGGAGGCATCCGAAAAGCTTACCGAGATAATTGATGAGCTGGATACCGGTATGCGTGATCAGTTTGCCAAGGGCTTCGCTGATATCCAGCGCGAGTTTGACAAGGCCTTCAAGGAGCTATTTGGAGGCGGTAAGGGCGAGCTGGAGCTGGTAGAGGGTGAGGACATCCTTGAGACCGGCATCAAGATCATAGCCCAGCCTCCCGGAAAGAAGCTTCAGAATATGATGCAGTTGTCCGGCGGAGAGAAGTCACTTACGGCCATTGCGCTTTTGTTTGCCATCCAGAACCTCAAGCCTTCACCGTTTTGTCTTTTGGACGAGATCGAGGCAGCGCTGGATGACTCCAACGTGGACCGGTTTGCAAAGTACCTTAACCGCCTGACCAAGAATACACAGTTTATCGTGATCACACACCGACGCGGCACCATGACCGCCGCCGACCGCCTTTATGGTATCACCATGCAGGAGAAGGGTGTGTCCACGCTGGTTTCCGTAAACCTTATAGAAAACGACCTGGATGAATAACTGCCTGCGCGATTAATTGTCATTCTGAGCGTTTAATTGTCATTCTGAGCGAAGCGAAGAATCCCTTTGAATTATGAGATCCTTCGACTCGCTACGCTCGCTCAGGATGACATGGTGTGGTGTGTCATTCTGAGCGAAGCGAAGAATCTCTTTTAATAACAGGATCCTTCGACTCGCTGCGCTCGCTCAGGATGACAGGAGAACTAAGGAGTAGCGTATGGAATGGAACAGACTGATATCTCATGAGACCTTAACTCCCCGTGAGGAGCCCCCTTCGGTATGGGAAAAATACCCCATCGACGACTTCGAAAAGGACTACCGGGAGGTCATCACCAGCGAGAGATTTCGCAACCTGCAGAACAAGGCGCAGGTTTTTTCCCTTGTGGAAAGCGGTATCGCCCGTACCAGACTGACGCATTCCCTGGAGGTATCCTCCGTGGGCAAGCAGCTGGGAATGATGGTTGCGAACAATCTGAGAAGAGACACCACAGACTTTGGGGATGAGTCAAAGGCTTATGCCCAGCAGTTTTCCATGATACTGGCCTGCGCAGGTCTTTTGCACGACCTGGGCAATCCCGCCTTCGGCCATTTCGGCGAGGCTTCCATCGGACATTTTTTTAAAACGAGCTTTGAAGATCCCAGGTTTGTCTACAAGGGCAGACCCATAGGTCAGATGCTTTCCGAGCAGATGAAAAAGGATCTTATCAATTATGACGGCAATGCCCAGAATATCCACCTGCTCCTTAAGAGTGCGAGCACTCCGGGTATGTGGGACATCAACGTCAGCTTTTCCGTGATGAACACCCTTATAAAATATCCTATCAGCTCACTTGAGATGGACAGGGATGCAGAGGATATCAGAAAGCACAAGTTCGGATACTATCTGGCTGATGAGGCATCCTTTAAGCGCATCAGACAGGCAGTGGGTATGGAGGGCATAGCCAGGTATCCCCTGACCTATCTTTTGGAGGCGGCGGACGATATATCCTATCTGCTTTCAGACATGCAGGATGCCATCTCCATGGGAGTTATGACACCTGCTATGGTAAGGGACGAATGCAAGTCAAAAATAGAGGTCATGTCCGAAAGCGGCAGCGAGTTTTACGAGCTTCAGTATATGGCTGCCGAAAACATGCTAAATGACCTTACGGAGCGTCTGGATGCAGCGCATAATGACGGTGGCAGGATAGCAGCCATGAACAGCTGGCTTGACTATGTGAGAAACTGGCTTATCTATGCGGCTGCACATTCCTGGTTTGAAAACTATGATGCCATTATGGCGGGCACTTTTACGGGAGAGCTTTTGGAGGGAGGCTGGCATGCCTTTGTCATTGGCATGATCCGTTCCCTGATGAAGACCTACGTATATCCTTCAAAGACGGTCATCGATCAGGAGCTTCGGGGACACAAGCTCATCGAGAATCTTTTGAACCGCTTCATCGGCGCCACCATGTATTTTGGCGATGACGATGATTCCTACAAGGCAGGCGCCATCGAGAAGAGGTTTTTATGGTACATCCCCGACTATCTGAGGGATGAATACATGGCAAAAAGAACCGGAGACGAGGCTTTTGATCTGTATCAGAAGTTTATCATGGTGGTTGATTTTATCAGCGCCCTGACGGACTCCGAGGCCAAGAAGATAGGAGAAATGGTTTGATAAGGGGTAGTGTAAAAAGAGTATATGCGCTTTTTTTGGTCCTTTTGGTGCTGTCTGTTTTGACGGTAAGTATCACCGCTTTTGCAGGAGATACT
>CAMOFS010000087.1 GCA_946613735.1 uncultured Lachnospiraceae bacterium
AAAGGATGAAAAGCTTGGAGCAAAAATGGAAAAGCTCAATCTCCTTCCTGTGGTCAAGACCGCCCTTGATGAGTACTATGATGCGAGGTTTGGTGATAAGGAACTGATGAAAAAGTTCAGAGATAAAAAATATAAGGACCAGCTTTTTCCTGAGCCCCTGGTAGAAGAGCTTAAGTGCAGGCTTAAGTATTTTGAGGATGTTAAGGCAGAATATGATTGCCGTATAGATCTTATGTCAAACAAGTATTACGCACTTTTAGGACAGTCGGACACCTCCAAGCTTAAGTTAAACGAGCTTGACGACTTGTCCAAACGCCTGGATATAGATCCGGAGCTTAAGGCATATTATGATGCCATTAAGCGACATAGGGAGAGGAAGGACACCGGACGCAGCCTGAAGGGAAAGAAGCCGACGGCAGTTATGGATAAGCTTAGAAAGCAGGAGGGGATCAAGAAGAAAAATGCCGAGATCAACAGTATTAAGGAAGAATGGTCAACTAAGAATCTCGTCAATTATAAGGATGCAAACAAAAAACGCCAGGATAAGCTTATTGATAATGGAGATATAAGTGTGGCTACCCTGGACTTTTCCAATGAGGCAGTGGTGGATTATCAGATCGCATCCATATATAAGTCCTTAGACAAAGAGCTTACCGCAGATAATAAAAATGATATCAAGTCCAAATTAAAAGAGCGCCTTAAGGACAGCAGAATCGCAAAGGAGAGACTGGATGGTTTCGATAAGCCTTTTAACGAGCTTAAAAAGGAGCTGGAGGATAGTTATATCAAAGTAAATGGAGGCAAGATAAGTGGTACCCGGGAAGAAAGGGAATGTGTCGTAGCATATCTTTTAGGTCAAAAATATGAATCAGAAAACGAGTATGGGTACAATGACAAGCAAAATGAAGCAGTAATAAAAGAACAAAATAAAAGAGAAAAGCAGTCCCGTATCTATGGCAAGGTGATATCAAAGTATCATTCATCTTTTAATGATCTAAAGGATGATGGTAAGGAAAATGTAGCGAAGTCATCTGCAGAGACGATGTATAATATTTTTAAGGAGGCTGCAAAGGAAGACAGACAGAAGGAAATTCTTGAAAAATACAGTTCCCCTGAGGAGTTTTGCAGGCAATGTACACAGGAGGAGTATAATTACCTTATGAGGCTGTACTACATTGGATCAGCGGTAAACAACATGGTATTTGACTATCCGGAGAGTAATAAGCACCTCATGAAGCTTATAAATGAGAGCGAATTTAAGGACTTTTATATCAAGCTCAAGACCAGCGCATACGCTTTCGGGCAGAGTGTTACCAGCTATATGAAGATGATGGCAAATGTCAACTATGCCTTTATGGACGAGGACACCTTATATGAGATGGGTAATGCAAGTCCTGTCACGGGTATAAAGCCGAAAACTACAGACAGGAGTCTTGAGGGCTCACATCTTAGCTTTCGGGTACAGTCACAGAGTGCATTTGGGCAGATCAATAAGGCACGTGTTGGTGAAGACTTTGCCGAAAAGCGCGAGGCAGATGAAAAGCAGTACAAAATGGAGATGAAGAAAGGCAAATGGGACAAGGCCCTTAGTCTGACAAAGGGCTATAAAAAGAAAAATAACCCTCCAAAGACTGAAAAAACCCACAAAAAGAGAAAGCTTGGTATGCTGACGCATAAAATGAGAGTGCGCACTTCGGCCCGTATGAGGCAAAAGAAGGGAAAAGAGTAAATGGAACTGACACTGATAACAGACGCAAATAGGAAGGCCTTTGAGGATATGATCTTTATGGAGAATCATACCCTGGGTATTCCTGTGATATCGGCGGGGATAGTGGAAAAAGGGCGGCCGATAGCAGCCGGATCCATGGAAATAGACGGGTCTACCGGCCGGATAATCTCCGTATACACCGAAAAAGAATATCAGAAAAAGGGCGCAGCCGGAATGCTTTTAGACGGCTTTAAGGAGTTGGCGGCATCAATGGAGCTTGAAGTGCTGGAAGCAGACTTCGTAGCGGAGGAAGAGGGGGCCGAGGGACTGTTTTCCTCCCGGAGCTACCTGATTTTTGACGGTACTGAGATAAGCAGTATTTCTTTAGATGATGCCCTTGATTCCGCGCAGGTAAAAGAATACTTAAAAAAGGCTGCCAATGATGTACAGGTGGTTCCCTTTAACGAGTTTACTCCTGCCCGTCGCAAAGGGATGATCAGCCTTTTGGATGCCGATGTGGACAACGATGCCCTAGAGGGGCTTTCTCTTGATCTGTCTGCTTTTGTTTTGGGACAGTATAATCAGCCTATGGGCTTTATCTTAGTAAGGGAGAATGAAAGCGATATTATTATAGACACTTTAAAAGTAAATGAAGAAAGGGACGAATACATAGCGGCGCTTTTTAGGCATATGTACAGTGTGCTCATACCGGAAAAAGGCACCGGCCTTCGGATCGGATTTGTCGCAATGTCTGACGGCATGATGGACCGCGTAGGTAAGGTCATAGGATACGTTATGGAGATAGAAGGCGGGATGAAGCTGTATCATGCGGTTAAGCTAATCGGATAATTAGTATTTTTATTTTGTAAAAACAGGGAAATATGCTATAATTAAACGGATTGTGAGGATGTTATCACAATCCGTACATTTTTTTACAGGAGAGATTCTTATGTCAGATAAATTGTTACAGGTAAAAGGCCTGGCAGCAGGCATCGAGGAGAGGGAGATCCTCCACGGAGTGGACCTTGAGGTGGGTGCCGGAGAGATACATGTTATCATGGGCCCCAATGGTGCCGGAAAGTCCACCTTAGGCAACACTATCATGGGCGATCCCAGATATGAGGTAAGCGCCGGATCCATCATTTTTGACGGTGAGGATATCACAGAGCTTTCCACGGACAAGCGTGCAAATAAGGGCATGTTCTTATCCTTCCAGAATCCCATAGAGGTACCGGGGATCACACTTTCCAATTTTATCAGGACAAGCCTTGAGCAGCGCACAGGCGAGCACATCCGTGTGTGGGATTTCAAAAAGAAGTTAGAAGGCACCATGGAGCTTTTGGATATGGACAAGTCCTATGCAGAGCGTGACCTGAATGTGGGGTTTTCCGGTGGTGAGAAGAAAAAGGCAGAGATCCTCCAGCTTCTCATGCTACGTCCCTCACTTGCTATTTTGGATGAGACGGATTCCGGGCTTGATGTGGATGCAGTCCGTACCGTATCCGAGGGCATCAAGGAGTATAAAAAGTCAGTGGGCGGTGCGCTTCTTATCATTACGCACAGTACCAGGATACTTGAGGCACTGAAAGTAGATGCGACCCATGTGCTGGTGGACGGCAGGATCGTGGAGAATGGAGACGCAGCGCTGATCGACGAGATCAATGCCAAGGGATTTGAGAGGTTTATTTAGATTCTTCGGGCTTCGCCCTCAGAATGACAGAGGAGGCTTCGCCCTCAGAATGACAGAGGAGGCTTCGCCCTCAGAATGACAGAGTTGTCATCCTGAGTGAAGCGGGATCGCGGTGTCATCCTGAGCGAAGCGAAGGATCTTTAAGAAGGAAGTATAATGTCAAAAGAAAAAACATACGTAGAGGACATAGACAGGAGCCTTTACGATTTTAGAAATGAAGATAAGGATGCTTACAAGCTGGACGAGGGCCTGACCGACGAGATCGTACGACAGATCTCCAAGGAGAAGAATGACCCTGAGTGGATGGCTCAGTTTCGCTTGGATTGTCTTAAGAAGTATAACGAGATCCCTGTTCCCGACTGGGGTCCTTCCATCGAGGGGCTGGACATGGATCACATCTTAACCTACGTCCGTCCCAAGAACAACAAGATGCAGACCAAGTGGGAGGATGTACCCGATGAGATCAAGGACACCTTTACCAAGCTTGGCATTCCACAGGCAGAGCACAAGTCCTTGGCCGGAGTGGGAGCCCAGTACGATTCCGAGCTGGTATACCACAATGTCAAGGATGAGGTGGCGGCATTGGGCGTCGTCTACACCGATCTGGAGAGCGAGCTTCACGGCGAATATGCTGACATGATACAGAGCCATTTCATGAAGCTGGTGCCTCCTACTGACCACAAGTTTGCTGCGCTTCACGGTGCGGTATGGTCGGGAGGATCCTTTGTATATGTTCCTCCGGGAGTAAAGGTGGAGATACCCCTGCAGTCATATTTCAGACTCAATGCCGCAGGCGCGGGACAGTTTGAGCATACTCTTATCATAGTGGATGAGGGAGCGGACCTGCATTTTATAGAGGGCTGTTCGGCACCTAAGTACAATGTGGCTAATCTCCATGCAGGCTGTGTGGAGCTTTATGTTGGTAAAAACGCAAAGCTTCGTTATTCCACCATAGAAAACTGGTCCAAGAATATGTACAACCTGAACACCAAGCGTGCTAAGGTGGAAGAGGGTGGCAAGATAGAATGGGTATCGGGATCCTTTGGTTCCCATGTATCCTACCTCTATCCCATGAGTGTCCTTTCCGGTGAGGGCTCACGTTGTGAGTTTACGGGTGTTACCTTTGCGGGACACGGACAGAACCTGGATACAGGCACAAAGGTGGTGCATGCGGCGCCCAACACTTCTTCGTATATCAATACCAAGTCCATCTCAAAAAGTGATGGTATCAGTACCTTCAGGAGTGCAGTGGTGGTTTCCGAAAAAGCCCACGGCACAAAGTCGGCTGTATCCTGTGAGTCACTTATGCTGGATGATGTATCACGTTCCGATACCATTCCCGCCATGGACATCCGGTGTGCAGACTGCGATATAGGACACGAGGCAAAGATCGGCCGGATCTCCGATGAGACTGTTTTTTATCTTATGAGCAGGGGCATGACGGAGGAAGACGCCAGGGCGCTTATTGTTTCCGGGTTTGCGGATAACGTATCAAAGGAGCTGCCGCTGGAGTATGCGGTGGAGATGAACAACCTGATCCGCCTCGAGATGAAGGGAACTGTGGGATAAGATTCTTCGGGCTTCGCCCTCAGAATGACAGAGGAGGCTTCGCCCTCGTTGTCATCCTGAGCGTAGCGAAGGATCTTATAAAAGGAGAAAATATGTCAGAAGTAATGATAAACAAAATACCAGCCCCTACCTGGAACTGGCTTCACATGAACGAAGCGAAGCTTTCCGGTGAGGCGGCAGCAGTCATACAGATGCCGACCGAGACAGAGGAGTTTGCCATAGATGCGCACACCAAAATGGCGGAGCCTCTCAGGTTATCCTTTGAATACACCGAGGACTGGCAGGAGCTTTCCAGCTATGAGATAAAGGTGGGCGAGGAGTCAGAGGCAGTGATCCTTATGGACTTTTTCTCTCAGCCTGATGTCAGTGCCACGGCCGCAGTCAGGGTGCATTATGATATAGCCAAAAACGGTAAGCTTACCATAGTCCAGACCCAGCGCCTGGGCAGGGGCGTTACCTTTATTAATGAGATTACAGGTGATGTGGGAGAGAGGGGATCCTTTAACCTTATCCAGGTGGTGCTGTCGGGACACGAGACCTATCTCGGATGCACCAATGAGCTTGTCGGCCGCCATGCGGCACTGGATATCAAGCTTGCTTACCTGGTGCAGAATGAAGACAGCCTGGATATCAATTATGTTTCAAACCAGATCGGAAAAAAGACTGAGTCCAACATCAGGGTAAATGGGGTATTAAGGGATAAGGCCGAAAAGCTTTTCCGCGGCTCCATTGATTTCAAGAGGGGCTGTGCAGGCTCCACCGGTGCTGAGATAGAGGACGTTCTCATGATGGATGAGGGCGTGGTAAATAAGACCATTCCCCTGATCCTCTGTGCAGAGGAGGATGTAGAGGGCACACATGGTGCCACCATCGGAAAGCTGTCAGATGAGATGATGTTTTACCTTCGTTCCCGCGGCATTCCGGAGGATGAGATCTATGAGATGATGGCCCGTGCGCGCATCGATGCTATTGCGGATCAGATACCCGATGAGGTGACAAGGGGGCTTGTTGCAGAGTATCTTGGAGAAAAAGATGACTGATACAGTTAAAAAGATCAGAGGGCAGATGCCCCTTTTGAACAACAGAAGTACCATTTATTTAGACAATGCGGCCACCTCCCAAAAGCCCATGTGCGTTTTGGATGCGGTGATGAAATACTACCAGCAGTACAATGCCAATCCCTTAAGGGGACTTTACGATCTGTCGGTGGAGGCCACGGAGGATTACGACAAGGCCAGGGCTACAGTAGCTGACTTCATACATGCTCCGAAAAAGGAGGACATCGTCTTTACCAGGAATGCCACGGAGAGCCTTAATCTCGTAGCATACTCCTATGGCATGAATTTTCTGAGAAATGATGATGAAATAGTGGTATCCATCATGGAGCACCACAGCAATCTCCTCCCCTGGCAGCAGGTAAGTAAGCAGACCGGAGCCACCTTAAAGTTTTTCGAATGTGACGAAAAGGGCTACCTGGATCCCGAGGAGCTTAAAAAGCTTTGCAATGAGCATACAAAGCTGGTATGTATCACCCATATTTCCAATCTCTTTGGCAGGGAAAATGACATCAAGACCTTTGCTAAGATAGCCCATGATGCGGGTGCCGTCTTTGTCTGTGACGGAGCACAAAGCGTACCTCACATTCCTGTGGATGTGCAGGAGCTGGACGTTGATTTCTTGGCCTTTTCCGGACACAAGATGTACGGACCCATGGGTATCGGAGCGCTTTATGGCAGGACGGAGCTTTTGGAAAAGATGCCTCCC
>CAMOFS010000088.1 GCA_946613735.1 uncultured Lachnospiraceae bacterium
CCGGATGGCGGGCAGGACCCCGGTGCCTGAGTCGGAGAGCATCGCATCCCTGGCAGCACACGGTGCCACCATGGTGATCTTTTTATCCGCGGGGATGCTTTTGGAGCTGTCCACGCAGCTTCTGGCAGGAGGGGCCTATACAAAAAAGACCCCGGCAGCCATAGTGTACAAGGCTACTCATCCGGATGAAAAAGTGGTTCGCACCACCATAGGAGAGCTGGCAGAAGCCGGAGAAAAGAATGGCATCAACCGTACCGCGCTGGTGGTAGTAGGGGAGTTTTTAGGTGATGAGTACGAATTATCTAAGCTATATGATCCTGCTTTTGAGACCGGCTACCGTGGGGTAAGGGATCCTTCGCTGCGCTCAGGATGACAAGAGGGACAGTCGCTCTGTGTCATTCTGAGTGAAGCGAAGAATCTCTTTACAAATACAAAGGAGTTTTTCATGGAAAAAATAGTCACACTAATCGGTATGGGCTGCGGACCCTTAGGAGTTACCGCGGCAGGCATGATCGCCATAGAAAACGCAGACCTGGTCATGGGGTCGCCCCGGATGATCGAGCTTTTGCCGGAGGTATCGGCCCGGGTGGTTATCGAGATGCACAGCGATAGGATGTACGAGATCATACGTGATGCAGAGGAAGAAAAAATAGCTGTCCTCTTCAGCGGGGACGTGGGCTTTTACTCAGGCGCCGAGGGTCTCTATGAGATGCTTTTGGAAGCGGAGGAGGAGTACAGGGTGGAGCTGGTGCCGGGAGTCTCAGTGCTTCAGTACCTGGCTGCCAGGCTGGGAATGACCTGGCAGGATATCAGGGTCATAAGCGCCCATGGACGCGAGATCGATCCCGTAAAGCATGCCTTTTCAGGCAAAAAGGTGCTTTTCCTTACCTCATCCGAGGACGGACTCCACGAGATATGCGCTAAGCTTTGTGAGGCAGGCTTTGAAAATAAGAGGGTGATCGTGGCAGAGAGGCTGGGCTATGAGGATGAAAACATCATCTACTGTTTGGTGTCCGAAGCCAGGGATATGCCCGTGGACGATCTGAATGTACTTTTGGTGGGATGATGAATGAGATATATATTGTGGGGATAGGCCCCGGAGGAATATCCGATATGACACCCAGGGCAGTGGCTGCCATAGATCACTGCGATGTGATCTGCGGATATGACAGATATATCGATCTGCTGGGCGAGATGGCGGCGGATAAGCAGGTGATAAAAAATGGTATGCGTGGTGAAGTTAAGCGCTGCCAAAGCGCCATAAGTCTGGCAAGGGATGGTCACAGTGTGGCAGTGGTATGCTCGGGTGATGCCGGGATCTACGGCATGGCGGGGCTGATACATGAGATGCTTTCGGATGATACGTCCATCAGAACAGAGGTGGTGCCGGGGATCACTGCAGCCATAAGCGGAGCGGCTCTTTTGGGGGCACCCCTTATGAATGACTTTGCCGTCATATCACTTTCGGACCAACTGACTCCCTGGGATAGGATAGAAAAGAGGGTGGCGGCCGTTGCAGCAGCTGACATGGTCGTAGTTTTTTACAATCCCATGTCGCACCACAGACCGGACACCTTAAAAAGAGCCTGTGAGATACTGCTTGAAAGCAGGCCTGAGGACACTGTCTGCGGCTGGGTGAAAAACATCGGAAGGGATGGGCAGAAGATAAGCATTCTTACATTGGGAGAACTAAAAGACACCGGACTTGATATGCTGTGCACCGTTTTTATAGGTGCATCAGATACGAAAAACCTGAATGGACGTATGGTAACTGTCAGGGGATATGATATATGAAGATCTTTATTTTTGGCGGGACTACCGAGGGCAGGCTTGCCACAGAGGAGTATATAAAAAAAGGTGATGAGGTCACGGTGAGTGTGGCCACAGAGATGGGCGCCGAGGAGCTTAGCGGACTTACTGCACAGATACTCGTGGGGCGTATGGATGTCTCTGCCATGGAGAAGGCCATTTTGGGATATGATGTGGTCATAGACGCCACCCATCCCTATGCCGTGGAGGCTACCCAGAATATCAAAACTGCCTGCGCCAACGGAGGCATCGCCTATCAGAGGATAGAGAGAAATGTAGAGTACGACGGGCAGCTTCCCAACCGCTATTTTGAGGTATCATCCCATACCGAAGCGGCGGAGTATCTGTCAAAGACAGAGGGCAATATCCTGCTTACCACAGGTACGAAGAATCTTACGGACTATAGCATACTGGCGCCGGAAAGGCTGTATGCCAGGGTTCTGCCTACCCATGAGGCACTGGATCTCTGTGAAGCGGCGGGCATTCCGAGAGGACACATCATCGCTATGCATGGGCCTTTTTCATCTGAGCTTGATGTGGCCATGATCCGCCAGTATAATATCAGCCATCTTGTCTCTAAGCAGACCGGGGCGGTGGGGGGCTTTCCGGAGAAAGTCGAATCCTGCATCATAACAGACGCCGAGCTTGTAGTGGTAAGACAGCAGGAATAGTCAGGTAAAACCATGTCATTCAAAGCGAAACGAAAAAAGATTCTTCGGGCTGCGCCCTCAGAATGACAAAAAAACGGTGTCATTCTGAGCGAAGCGAAGAATCTTATATCACATAGCAATGCAAAAGGAGGAGATATGGATGTTTCGATAAGGAATATGGAGCTGTCGGATAAGGAAACCGTCCTTGAGATGATGAGGGGCTTTTACTCATCTCCGGCGGTATCCACTGACGGCTCCGAGGAAATATTTTTAAACGACATAGATAACTGCATCAACGACAAAACCTATGCCGAGGGCTTTGTTTTTAAAAATGGGGATGACATCCTGGGATATGCCATGATCGCAAAGAGCTATTCCACAGAGTTCGGGAAAAGATGTATCTGGATAGAGGATCTTTTTATCAGGGAAGCATATCGCGGTCTGGGCATAGGAAAGAGGTTCTTTGAGCTTATCTTTGAAAGGTTCCCGGACAGCATTTACCGTCTGGAGGTGGAGGAGGAAAACAAAGGCGCCATAGCCCTGTACGAAAAATGCGGTCTGACCTATCTGCCATATCTGGAGATGATAAGCAATCCATGATGGACTTTTTGGCGATAAAGTGGTAAAGTGATAAAGTTGAAAATCGTTTTATCACTTTAGGAGGGAACTATGAACACTGTATGCATCGTTATAGCCATCCTTGTCTATCTGGCTATGCTGCTCATCATGGGAGCCAGCTTCGCAAAGGAAAACCACACGGTGGGAGACTACTACCTGGGTGGCAGAAAGCTGGGGCCTTTTGTTACGGCCATGAGTGCCGAGGCTTCGGATATGTCATCCTGGCTTTTAATGGGACTGCCGGGAGTGGCTTATGCGGCCGGTATCTGCGACGTTTTCTGGACGGCCCTGGGGCTGGGGATAGGAACCTATTTTAACTGGCTTTTGGTTGCCAAGCGACTAAGGCAGTATTCCGAGAAAAACAATTCCGTTACCATACCTGATTTCTTTGATCACAGGTTCAGGGATAAAAAGCATGTACTGATGCTCATTTCTTCCATTATCATCGTTGTATTTTTCATACCTTATGTAGGCTCCGGCTTTGCAGCCTGCGGAAAGCTTTTTTCATCACTTTTCGGTGTTAATTACACCCTGGCCATGCTGGTATCCGCTGCAGTAATAGTGGGATACACGGCTACCGGCGGTTTTCTGGCTGCATCCACCACGGACTTCATCCAATCCATCATCATGTCAGTGGCACTTATAGCAGTGGTAGCCTTTGGACTGAATTCCGTTGGAGGCTATGATGTGGTAGCAGCACAGAGTATGAGCCTGGATGGATATATCAGTCTTTTGAATTACCATGATTTTACTACGGGAACAGCAGTATCCTACGGAGGCATCATCACCATCATATCCACCATGGCTTGGGGATTGGGATATTTCGGTATGCCCCATATCCTGCTGCGCTTTATGGCCATCGAGGATCCCGGCAAGATAAAGCTCTCCCGCCGGATCTCCACTATCTGGGTATTCATCGCAATGGGTGTGGCCATTTTCATCGGTATCATGAGCCGTTCCATGGTCAATGCCGGAGTGATCGGAGAGCTGGAGGATTCTGAGAGAGCCGTCATTTCCATCGCCACCAAGCTTTCAGAGCTGGGTATACCACAGGCGCTTTTGGCAGGAGTGATCCTGGCGGGTATTCTGGCCTGCACCATGTCCACCTGTGATTCACAGATGCTGGCTGCATCATCATCCGTTTCCGAGAACATCATACATGAGACCATGGGCATAGAGCTTTCCGAGCATATGCAGATGGTGCTTGCACGCGTGGTACTCATTGTCATCTCAGCCATCGGTATTTTCATAGCAAGGGATCCCAACAGCTCCGTATTCGGCATAGTATCCTTTGCATGGGCAGGCTTTGGTGCAGCTTTCGGACCGGTAATGATCCTGGCACTTTTTTGGAAGCGCACCAACAGATACGGCGCAGTGGCAGGCATGCTTGGAGGCGGAGCCATGATCTTTATCTGGAAGTTTTTGATCAAGCCCCTGGGAGGGATCTTTGGCATATATGAGCTTTTGCCTGCATTTATCGTGGGACTGGTGCTCTGTGTTGTCGTAAGCCTTGCTACTCCGGAGCCTGAAAAGGAGATAATCGAGGAGTACGAGTCCATAGGATAGGACCGTCAAAACACTGTTGTTTTTAAGTGGGCTTTCTTTCGAAAGCCTGCTTTTTTTGTTGTAATAAGGAGTGGTATAGTGTAGAATAATGCAGTATTTATAGCGGACAGGTGTCTGAAGCGGCTTTTGCCGCAGGCAGATGAAAAGGGAAGCCGGTGAGAATCCGGAGCGATGCCGTCACTGTGTACCGGAGCTTCATACATGTCACTGTGAAAATGGGAAGAGTATGACAGCGTTGATGGAAGCCAGGAGACCTGCCTGTTTACGCTTGGGATTCGATCTGCGGGTCACGGATCAGAGTCTTTTTATTATGCAATAATGACCGGACAGAAAGGACATGATGATGAAAAAATGTTTAGCATCGATCCTGTGTGTCGGACTTGCGGTAGGCCTTTTGACAGGCTGTGGCACAAAGGATACCAAGGAAGAAGCAGCAACTGAGGATGAGGAAAACTACGAGACCGGAGATGCCTCGCTGGACAACCCCAGAAACCAGGACGACATAGGACAAAAGGAGCTTTTGGTGGTATCCTTTGGTACCAGCTTCAATGACAGCCGACGCCTTACCATCGGCGCCATAGAGGATGCCTTAGAGGAGGCTTTCCCGGACTGGTCCGTACGCCGCGCTTTTACCAGTCAGATCATAATCGACCACGTAAAGGAACGTGACGGTGAAGAGATCGACAACGTAAAGGAAGCACTTGACCGTGCCGTGGATAACGGGGTAAAGGAGCTTTTGGTACAGCCCACCCATCTGATGAACGGGCTGGAATACAATGATCTGATGGACGAGATCGCATCCTATTCCGATGCCTTTGACAAGGTCTATATCGGTGAGCCTCTTTTGACTTCGGATGATGATTTTGAAAAGGTAAAGAATGCCATCTGTGATACAATGGCAAAATACGATGACGGAGAGACCGCCATCTGTTTTATGGGACACGGTACCGAAGCCGAGTCCAACGGCATCTATGCCAGGATGCAGGAGCTTTTGACTTCATCCGGTATTGAAAACTTCTATGTGGGTACCGTGGAGGCTACACCCACCCTGGATGATGTGATAGCTCTGGTGAAAAAGGGAAACTACAAGCGCGTAGTGCTGCGTCCCCTTATGGTTGTGGCAGGAGACCACGCCAACAATGACATGGCAGGAGATGAGGAGGATTCCTGGAAGAGCAGGTTTGAGGCTGAGGGCTATGAAGTAGAGCCGGTGGTCTCCGGTCTGGGCGAGATAAAGGAGATCAGGGATCTCTACGTGGAGCATGCCAAGGCAGCGCTCGGAGACTCTGCGGGATCAGCCACAGGTGACATGTCCCAGGTGGCAGACGCTTCTGAGATGACAGAGGTGGAGGATGTTGTGGATGAAGGCATGACACCGGTCACTGCAGACATGCTTAAAAAAGGAACCTACGAGGTGGGCATGAGATCCTCATCCTCAATGTTTAAAGTAGATAGTGTGGAGCTTAACGTACTGGACGGAGACATCCTGGAGGTCAAGCTCTATATGCACAGCAACGCATACAGCCATATGTATATCGGTACAGCCGAAGAAGCTGCCAAGTCCGGCGGCCCCTATCTGGAGCTTCAGGGACTGGTGGACACCGGCTTTTTTGACTTCCCTATCGAAGCACTGGATCAGCCCATACAGGTGGCTGCTTTTTCCGTAAGAAAGCAGAAGTGGTATGACAGGACCATCCTCTTTGAAGCTGCATCCCTGCCGGAAGATGCCTTTTTGGAAAAGAGATCAAAGTCGGTGGATGATCTGGGACTGGCAGATGGAAGCTATACCTGCAGTGTGACCCTTGATGGTGGCTCCGGCAAGGCATCCGTTACCGATCCCTGCAATCTGACAATAAAGGACGGCAAGTGCACTGCCTCCATCGAGTGGAGCAGTGACAAGTATGATTATATGATGGTGGACGGCGTGCAGTATGATCCGGTAAATACCTCAGGAAATTCGGTATTTGAGATACCTGTGGATGGCTTTGACTACGCCATGAAGGTCCAGGCGGACACCACAGCCATGAGCAAGCCTTACCTTATCGACTATACCCTGACCTTTGATTCCTCAAGCATTCGTTAGCGC
>CAMOFS010000089.1 GCA_946613735.1 uncultured Lachnospiraceae bacterium
ATCAAGCTTGCCGCCTGCATAGTCTGCAAATACCTGGCATGTCTCGTTCTGAAGGCCATCCTTTTTAAGCATGGTGTGCCATCCGGAGTAGTTGCCTGCTGTGATGTACTCGTTCATGCTCTTGAAGAAAGGATTGGTTGCCTCATACTTACAATCATCAAAAGGTGATACCAGACCAGCCTGGTTTACAAGGATATCCTGAGCAGAATCGCCTGCGCACCAGTTAAAGAATGCCTTTGCGCCTTCAACGTTACCGTCCTTGTATGCAACCCAGTATGAAGGAGGGCCTGCGATGATGGTGTTGATACCATCCTCGAAAGCGTAGGGAGCAAAGCCCATCTCAAAGCCCTTGTCCTCTGTTACACACCAGTTACCCTGGGTGATGAATGCGTACTTCTGATCAACAAAGCCTGCAACCTGCTGGTCATAGGTTCCTGTTGTAAGAAGGTCGGGATCTGAATACTGGTTCATCATGCCTACGAACTCAGCGAAGTGGAGCATACGATCTGTGTCGATCTGTCCGCCGTCGTTAAGAAGGTCGATGTATGTAGTATCATCAGCCTTGAGACCTGCGTCAAGGTACTGACCGAATACGTGTGTACCTGATGACCATCCAAGGTCAGCGGGCTCTGCACACCAGCCGAATACTGCTGTAAGACCGAGATCAGCCTTCTGTGAATCGATCTTCTCTACTGCTTCCTTCCATGCTGCGGGACTTGTAAGTGTAGAAGGATCAACTCCTGCCTTGTCAAGGATGTCCTTGTTGTAGCCGAGTGCTGTAGCCTCTACTGTGTAAGGGAAGCCGATGGTTCCCATGGAATCATTTACAAGCTCAAAGCCTGTCTTTTCTGTCCACTCCTCACCTGCAAGATCTGCAAGCATGCCATCCCAGTTAGCTGCCTGGTTAGCCTCGATAACGAAAATGTCGGGCACATTGTCTGCCTGATACATCTTCTTAAGCTCATCACCGGCACTGGTGTTACCACCGATGGTCTCAACAATAAGCTCATTACCTGTCTCTTCCTTATACTTAGCTGCAAGAGCCTGCATCTGTTCATCGATCTCAGGCTTACCATTCAACAGACGAACTGCTCCGCCTGCATCTGATGAGCTGCCTGCATCTGATGAGCTTGTAGCCTCACCGCTGTCGCTGCTGCCTGAGTTGTCTGAGCCTCCTGTGCTGCCGCCTCCGCATGCTGCCAGGCCAAATACCATGGCAGTTGCAAGTACAAGTGCAAGTACCTTTTTCTTCATTAGATTTCCCTCCTTAGAATTGGTTATGTTATATGTTTTAAAAGCACTGCTTTGTGCTATAAAAACCTTAGTCTGTCAGCTTAGATCCTTTACCGAGTCCCTCTCCAAAAGCTTTGCCTTAAGGACCAGCTGCTCGTTGCCTTCCCTGCCTTCTATCTTTTCCGAAAGGATCCTCACCGTCTCCACCACCATTTCATCCCGAGGCTGGTGCATGGTAGTAATGGGTGGCTCTATATAATCGCCCAGCTCTATACCGTCAAAACCCACTACCGAAATGTCGTCGGGGATCTTCCTTCCCGAATCGTATATCGCTCTGTAGGCACCTATGGCTGTCAGATCCGATACACAGAAGATCGCGGTAAAATCGATGTTCTTTTCCAAAAGCTCCTTACACACCGCGTATCCGTTCTTGGCTGTAAATTCTTCAAGGTTCTTTTTCATGTGGCAGATGAGCCTCTCATCTATGGGAAGTCCAGCTGCCTCAAGGGCCTGCTTGTAGCCCTTCAGCCTTCCGGCTCCGGTGGCCCGGTCTCCCTCCACACCGGCGATAATGGCGATACGCTCGTGTCCCTTTTTTATCAGGTACTCCACTATGTGCCTGCCTTCCTTGACGTCATCTATACCTACTGAAGGCGAATCGCTCTTGGGAAGGTCTATGTCCTGGTACACTGTGCAAAACACATAGGGTACCGGAATATCGGAAAGCCTCATCTTGGAAGGATCGATCCAGCCGCCCAAAAAGATAATGCCCTTAAGCCTCTTTTCCTTTACCAGGCGGATCCCCTCGGCCACTATGTCCTGGGTATCCTTTACCGAGTGGAGCAGGTAATCATACCCTCTGTTTTCAAGCTCCGTCTGGAACATGCCGTACATCGCCGAAAAGAAGATGTTGGAGACGCTGTATACCAAAACCGCTACCGTGTTGGTCTCAGCCGCGCCTAAGTTCCTTGCGCTGGTGTTGGGAACGTAGTGATATTTTTTTGCTGTCTCTAATATCCTCTCCCTGGTCTCCTCACTGATCCCGCTGTCATTATTTATAGCTCTGGAAACTGTGGAAACACCGACCTTACATATCCTGGCTATATCCTTGATAGTAACATTTTTCATCAGTGTTCCCATCCCTTCAACTGATTTTCGGAAACGTTTCCGACAAAAGCATAATAACACGGAAACGTTTCCGGTGCAAGTCTAAATTTGTTGAAAACTTGCACAAGAAACGTTTCCGTAATTTGTGAGAATCTCATAATCTCCCTATTTCTTCACCACGTCCCCCGTATACCCGGAGGGCAAGAAAATCAGAGACTAATGTAGTTTTCGATCACGGCGCGGTGGGCATCTATATGGCCCTGAATCATCTGTGACTTGCCGCCGCATTTAGCCTGGAACTTTTCCCGCAGGAAACGTGCCATATCATTGCAGTCCAGATCGCGGCTTCCGATGATAAAAGAATAACCGGTATCATCGTTGCCGTTGAAAATACCGCAGTACCCATCATGGGAAGCAGTTAGCTCATTGACCGTGTTCCTGACGGAGGCTGAGTCCACTCCGTCAGTAAATAGCATGGGTGATACGGCATCTGCCGCTATCCCCGATATCTGAACCAAAAGCATCCTCCTGTTGGCCTCACCCAGGGCATATCTGGCCTCGTCCCTCTCTTCCTTGATACGCTTGACCGCCTCCGCAGTCTCGTACATGGGAGCCGAGGTAATATGGGAAATATCCCGCAGATGATGTCTTACTATACGGTAGTCCAAAAGTGCCCTGAAGCCACACAGGATGGACAGGCGCACTCCACCCTTATAGCTTTGGATATCCATCACCTTAAAAAGCCCGACCTCCCCGGTGTTTTTAACGTGGGGAGCACAACAGGCGCATTCGTCCACACCTGGGATAGACACGATACGGATGGCACCCTTCAACTCCTTTTTACATCTATAGTCCAAAGTTGCCAGGGTCTCATCATCCGGATAAGAGGCACTCACTGGTATCTGCTGCATTATGACCCGGTTAGTCTCCCACTCCAGGTCCCTTACGTCATCCTCAGTCAGGGGCCCGTTATAGTCCATTGTGACAATGGAGTCCGACAGGTGAAAGCCCACATTGTCATATCCAAAGCTCCTGTGCACCAGCCCGGAAAAGATATGCTCTCCGGTATGCTGCTGCATGTTGGAAAAACGATGAGGCCAGTCGATCTCGCCGGCCACCTCGTCGCCGGCTTTCATAGGAGCTTCTTCATCTATGGGTACGGATATGGTATGGATGATCACCTCATTTTTTATCTGCACATCCACCACAGGATAGCCGCCGAGAGTGCCCTTGTCGGGAGTCTGGCCTCCTTCCTCCGGAAAGAAAAGAGTCTGATCCAGAACCACATCATACTTAAAGGTCTCCGCAGCCTCCGTAGCCGCCGGATACTTCTCGCAGGACACCACAGTTCCAGTGAATTTTTTCAGATATGCGTCTTCATCATATAATTTTTGTGTCATAAGTCGCCTCCATTTTACTTACCCACCAGCACATGATACAACTGCTCCGCCAGCTTGTCCCGGTCTATGGGCTTGGCCACGTGTCCGTTCATACCGGCCTCTATCGCATTTTTGATATCCTCTTCAAATGCATTGGCAGTCATGGCAATGATAGGCACGCCGGCCTTATCAGGCTCCGGCAGAGTACGGATAGCCTGGGCCGCCTCATAACCATTCATCACGGGCATCTGTATATCCATGAGCACTGCATCATAATAGCCACCCTCATGGGATTTGACCTTTTCATAAGCATCCTGTCCGTCAAAGGCTTCCTCGATCTCCAGCTCAAACATCTCCAGGGTGGCCACAGCGATCTCTCTATTGATCTCGATATCATCCACCAGAAGCACCCTCTTACCGGCCAGCTCAAAGGTGTCCATATCCACATCCGATTTTTCTGTATCCAAAACTGCCTGCTCATCACACAGATCCAGCGTCAGCTCCACGATAAACTCCGATCCCTCATCCGGGGCTGTCTCTACCCGGATGTCTCCTCCCATCAGATCGATAATGCGCTTTGTAATGGCCATGCCAAGCCCCGTACCCTGTATGCCCTTAAGCTCCGCATCCTTGTCCCTCTCAAAAGCCTCAAAAACCTTCGCTGCAAACTCCGGTGTCATTCCGATCCCATTGTCCTTTACGCTTATGACATAGGTGGCTACATTTTGTCCCATCCCTTCTGTCTGGGCTATGGATACCTTTATATCTCCCCCATCCGGGGTGTATTTTATGGCATTGGAGATCAGGTTGTAAAGCACCTGGTTGAGCCTGAGCTTATCACAGATCACATTGGGATCCCTCACTCCCGAAGTATCTACGGTAAACTTATGCTTATGGGTCTCAGCCTGTCCTCTCAGGATGGAATCCAGATCGGCAAAGACAGCGATGATGTTCATGGGAACCGCATGCATGCTGATCTTTCCGCTCTCTATCCTGCTCATCTCAAGGACATCATTGATAAGTGCCAAAAGATGGTTACCAGAGCTTTTGATCTTTTCCAGGTAGTCCCTTGTCTGCACTAGGTCATACGTATCCAACGCCAGATCCGTATATCCCAGGATCGCATTCATGGGCGTGCGTATGTCGTGGGACATATTTGATAAAAAGGTGGTCTTTGCCGCATTTTTAGCCTCGGACTCGATGACCTTCATATCCTTTTGTCTCTCCCTCTTAAGGAGGGTGTTGAACAGGGAAAGCATGATGAAAAGAGCCATCAATACTATCATGATCTCCGCAAAGGAATTCATATTTAAAAATCTGTGGAGACTCATATCATGCTGCATCATCACCGCCAGCTTATCCTCTATCCGCTGTCTCACCCACATGATGGCGGAAAAGAACAAAAGAAAGAGCATGACTATCCACATGACAGTGGACTTTCCGTAGACATCTTTTTTATCCCGGCGGAACACTATCCAGTAATACAGCAGTCCGATCACGCTCCAGATAAAAAGAATGAAATATGACTCTGTGGCCAGCTTACTCTCTGAAAAGATATTGGGTATGAGCAGGAATAAAAATGATGTAATGGAAAAAAGCGCCCCAATCATGGATATGACCTTGATGAACATGCCGCTTTCAGCATCCCTTGAGGCCAGATAAAAGCTGCAGCTGGCAGAGTATACATATACTATCGTGGCGCTTATGGTGGTGATATCCACTATCCACCCGATGGCGGTGCGACCGAAAAATGGAACTATCACAGATATTGCCATTACCAAAAGCATGGCCGCAAAGGGTTCGCCGTTTTTATTCTTATGTGTAAAGAGCTCCGGCAAAAGCTCCTCCTCTGCCATCTGTGACACCAGTCTGCTGGTGACTCTGAACAGCCCGAAAAGACTGGTGAAAATAGCGCAGATTACGGCCGCCACCAGGGTGTTGAGTCCGGCTATGCCAAGAGTCTCATATACACTGTAATAAACGGGTAATCCAAAAAGCCCCGTTGCTCCGTTGGCATCTGCCAGATAGTCCATCCACCGGGTATAACCGGAGGGAAGGGCCAAAACAGGTATCATCATGGGCAGAGCATATGCCAACATACCGCATACTATGGCAGCCGCAATAACCTTGTCGATACCCTTTGCCCGTCTGCCTCCCGAGCCTATCATGTAGGTAACCGCTTCAAATCCCACGAACATCCAGGGTGCCAGCATGGTGATGTTAAATATCTCCACCCCATCGGACACCGATGTATGGGCAAAGCCAAAGGTCCCCGCCTCGGTGGCATGGCCATATGCCACAATACCTATGAAAATCACGACCACCAATAAGACCTGGAGTATCGCAAAAGAAGCATGAATGACTCTTACTATCGCCTTGCCAAATATAGCCAAAAACCCGGCAATGATAATGGCTCCCATGGTGATGAGCACCTCTCCCAAATACACATCATACCCGGCCACCTGGTAATACAGTCCCCACTGCAGCACATCACCTAATAGAAATCTTACCAAAAGCATGATGGAGGTGGCATTGGCCCACATGATGGAAAGATAGGCCAAAAGCATGGCCCAGGCAGACAAGAAACCGTGATCTGCTCCCATTATCTTTCCTATATAGACATGAACCCCGGATGAATCGGGATACCTTTTTGCCATGTATGACAGGCTGGCTCCTATAAGCAGCATCATGACTGAGGCGATCACTATACCCACCAGAGATCCCAGCGGACCCGCGTTTGGCAAAAACAGGTTGGTGGGATTCATAAATGATCCCCATCCCACAGCACATCCTAAGGCGTACGCCCAGGCTGAAATATATCCTATCTTCCTGCTATGATCGTTTGTCATCCCCATGCCCTCCAATCCATTTTTTAAGTATTATTATTTTACCCCAAATGCGTAGAAAACACCACAAAAAACAGACAGCCGTGTAAACGGCTGCCTGATATGGTTCCTTTGATAAGAGATTCTTCGCTTCG
>CAMOFS010000090.1 GCA_946613735.1 uncultured Lachnospiraceae bacterium
TGGACAAGGCTAAAATGGAGCTGGCAAAAAAGAACATGCTGGTACTCCACCCCCTGCCCAGGGTTAACGAGATCTCCGTTGAGGTGGACGAGGATCCCAGGGCAGCATACTTCACACAGGCCCACAACGGGGTGTTTATCCGTATGGCACTGATACTGACTCTACTAAGGGAGGCAGAAGCATGTTAAATATATCCGGTATCCGTGAGGGCTATGTCCTCGACCATATCAAAGCAGGCATGAGCCTGAAGATCTACGACTATCTGAAGCTGGGTGAGCTGGAGGACGGCACCACAGCCATCATCATGAACGCCCGCTCCAACAAGATGGGAAAAAAGGACATCATCAAGGTAGAATGTCCCGTGGATTCCATCGACTTAGATATCTTAGGCTATATCGACCACAATATCACGGTTAACATAATAAAGGACGACGAGATAGTGGAAAAACGCGGCCTTAAGCTGCCCCGCGAGATCAAAAACGTGATACGCTGCAAGAACCCGCGTTGTATTACCTCCGTGGAGCAGGGACTGCCCCAGATCTTTTATCTGGCAGACGAGAAAAATGAGGTATACCGCTGCCGCTACTGTGAAGAAAAATATCGTGGAAAGTAGCAGTTATCTATGATAAAATGTAACTTAAGTGTGGCTGGTAAAGAGGAAAACTGATATGTGTGTCCACGTAGAAACTCGTTTTTTTGAGTTTCGGTGGACATACATAGCAGCTTTCCGATCGGAATAGGGGGACTTTTATGGAAAACATAACCAACGAACAGAAGGACATTTTAGGCGAGATAGCCAATATCAGCATGGGCAATGCAGCTACCACGCTGTCTCTCATGCTCAACCAGAAGGTGGACATCACCACTCCCAACGTACAGATCATCAACAGAGCCAGGGCTTTGGATGACTACGAAAAGACCTGCGTTTTTGTCCAGATCCATTATATCAAGGGTCTCTCCGGCAATAACGTGCTCATCCTTAAGGAGCCGGATGTGCTGTGCATGACCGATCTTATGATGGGTGGTGCAGGCAGCAAGGAGGGTGATATCAACGAGATGCACCTGTCCGCAGCCTCCGAGGCCATGAACCAGATGATGGGTACTTCGGCCACCTCCATGGCTACCATGCTCGGCATCCCCGTGGACATATCCACACCCGATGTCAATCGCATTGATGTTGAGTCGGTCAAGCTTTTTGAAAGGATGTTTGAGGATCCTGAGGACAAGTTCCTTAAGATATCCTTCAGGCTGGAGGTGGGTGATCTCATTGATTCCACCATGGTCCAGCTGTATCCTTTGCTTTTTGCCCTGGATATGGTAAAAAAATTCGAACGAAATAAAGAGTAGTCTTAAGATGGGCGTTACAGAGATAAAAGCAGGAGAAAAAATACATACTGCCGGAGACCCGGTAGACACTGTAGACATCATTATCAAGGGGAGTGTACAGATGTTCCTTCCCCATCACGAGGGGTCGGTGACACTGGGAGTCGGAAGTGTTATAGGGCTGTGCGAGAGCCCCGGAGATGTTCACAGGTTTACATATACCTCGGCTTCCGGCGCCTCTGTTTTTTCATATCCCTTTAACCAGATGGAGGATGTGGGCAGGGTCATCGCGGCCAATGCCAAGATAGCTCCCACCATCACCAGCGCTCTGGTGCACCAGGCACATGGACTCAGGGAGTTTTCCGTCGAATACGAAAAAAGCGGCGTAGAGGCATACAACAAGATACGTGAAGAACAAAAGGAGATGCAAAAGCTTTCGGCATCTCTGGGCAGGGATATGCCGGCCTATCGTAATCTTTCCGAGCTGCAGCTTCCCACCTCTGATGAGGCTATAGAGAGCTGGCGGGAGAATTTTGCCAAGGCATTTTTCACCTATGACGTCCATCTTAAAAAGGATATGTATGTGCTGGGTGTGGACATCTGCATAGGTGTCATATATACAGTTGCCGATTATATGCGCAGGGTCTTGGGGATCATCGATCGCACCACCCGTTACCTCAAATACCTGCATGAGGAGACCATCGATTTCCATTCAGGACTGGAGGGACTTAGGATCGAGGCCAGGGAACAGACCAGGCAGCTTACCGGTGGGGACGAGACGGCTATTCCCGAGATGAGGGACGTGCTAAATGTCATCCTTAATTATAGCGGTTCCGATGAAGTCATCAAGAGAAATATGCGGGAGGCCGTGGAGGCATATGTGGCATGTAAGGATCGCAGCGCCACCGATGAGGACACCAGACGCATCAGGAGGAAGCTGGTAGATCCCTTTTTCAAGGTTTACGAGGACTGTCTGTTCAGAAGCTTCGAGGAGCCCGGCAGACCACCTGTGGAGGTCGGGATGTTTTTGCGCTTCTGCTATATGGATGAGCGCATAGTCAACAAAGAGGACTTCGAGCAGCTTTACAGGATATATGTCAATTATATACCCGATCCCTATGGACGGGTGGTTACCATGGAGGAGTGGCTGAGGAAGATATACGACGGCAAGGTCATGCCTTCCAAAAACGAGTTTGACCTGGACTATCCCTCATACTTAAAAGAGGCTGTACGCCAGGGAGACATGACGGAGAGCCACGCCGAGCGGATGCTGTCGGACTTTGACGAACGCACCAGGTTTGAGATCAGGAATCTCTTCACAGGCGGTAACAGGATGACCTTCGGGCGCATATCCGTGTATTCGCCGCTTTTTGATTCCGTCAACCAGATGATGCCCCTTGACAAGTGCTATGTTTCTGCTGAGCGGGTGGACGAGGCCCTGGCCAATATCCGTGAGTATGACCACAGGATATTCTACAGGGAGGAGGTTTTGCGTATCGACGAAGACACTCCGCCCCTTACGATACACAAGGAGTTTTTGCCCTATGTGATTTTGATGCCCAATATAGGATCCCGTACAGTGCTCTGGCAGGAGATAGAGGGCAAAAAGCGTACCACCCCCGGACGTATGTTGGTTCCTATATTCTGTCTGGAGGACTTTGGCCTGTCCATGGCCCGTCTCTGCGGAGAGTTCCGTTGGGAGATGTGCAAGACGGAGCAGGGCGTACACTGGAACGATCTGTCGGATCCTTCCCTTACGGCGGAGTACAGCGATTACCTCCAGTATTACCGCAAGAATTCTTCCCTCTCACCCGAGCATCGTGAGAAGATCAAGAAGGCACTGCAAAAGGCCGGCAATAACTACCGCCGGGTATTTGTGGCAGACTACGTACTATATATCATGTATGAGGCTAAGGGCATCATGAGACTCAACAAGGTGGCCAGGGATATCATATACAGGTATTGTCCACTGGCACTGGATCACTCAGAGGGTATCACGGTCAACGCCCAGTATGCACAGCTTCTTGAACGCCAAAAGAATCACAACCTCCAGGGTGCGAGACCTCTCTCTAACCTCATCAAAAAACGTGAGGCCACGGAGCAGTACATACCCGAGGAATTATACGAGGAAGTAAAGTATTTATCGAGATGAACCATATTTATCTGATCGGCTTCATGGGCACCGGCAAAAGTACTGTGGGACGGGCATTGGCCGACACCATGGACCGTAAGCTTTTAGACACGGATGAGCTTATAATCAGTCGGGATGGAAGGGACATCCCGACTATTTTCACTGAAGACGGCGAGGAGTATTTCAGGCAGATAGAAAGACAGGTTGTGTCGGATATCTCGGCCATACGGGAGCCTGCCGTAGTATCCTGCGGGGGAGGAGTGGTGCTCTTTGATGAGAACACCGCCGCCATGCATTCCTCCGGCAGGGTAATTTGGCTTACCGCCTCTGCAAAGGAGATCCTGCGACGAGTGGAGTCTGACACTGGCAGGCCGCTTTTATCAGGGAAAAAGACCATAGAGGACATACAGTCCCTTATGTTATCAAGACACGGCAGATATGAGGCGGCAAGTGACATTGTGATAGATACTGATAACAGATCAGTTGATGAGATAGTTAAAATGATTCTTGGAGGAATTACGCAGTAAGCTTCTTCAAAAATACCGTAGAACCGGCTTAATGAAAGGTAGGAAGTATGGAATACCATATAGCAGTAGTAGATGACGATGTCGCAAGCCTTAACAATGTGAGGATCCTCCTTACGGAGCGCGGCATGAAGGTCAGTTGCTTGCGCAGCGGCAAGGATCTTCTTAAGTATATGGAAGAGCATACGCCGGATCTGATACTTATGGATGTTATCATGCCGGATATGGATGGCTTTGCCACGCTGAACCGGCTCCGTTTTGTCGAGGAGAAGGCAGAAAAAAAGCGCACGCCCGTGATCTTTCTGACCGGAGACGGGGATGTGGAGGCTGAGCGTCGGGGACTTAGGCTGGGAGCATCGGACTTTATCCACAAGCCCATTAATCCGGATGTCATAACCCGCAGGATCGTAAACAGCATCACCAATAACCAGACTATTGCTTCTCTTACCGAGGAAGCTACCATAGACAAGCTTACAGGCCTTTACAACAAGGCCTATGGCACCACCAGGATCACCGATGCCATCAAGGACGTATTAAAAGAGGTGACCGGTGCACTTCTTATGTTTGATCTGGACAATTTCAAGCTGGTCAACGACCTTTTCGGCCATGATATGGGTGACCGGGTACTGGCGGCTTTTGCCGACAATCTCAAAAAAAACACCCGTGAGACTGATATCCTAAGCCGTATAGGAGGAGATGAGTTTTTGGGGCTCTTTCCATCCATTGATGATGAAAAGGCCGTGGCATCCCTTACAGAGAGGCTCAATAATGAGCTTTTGACAGATGCCGCCGAGCTCATGGGCGAAGATTTTGGCATACCCCTGGGCATATCGGTGGGAGCGGTGATGCTTACAGGCACAAAGGAGAGCTACGAATCACTGTTTGACATGGCTGATTCCGCCATGTATTCGGCTAAAAATAACGGCAAGCACGGGCATTCCATATACAGCATGACCTCTGACACAAAGGAGTATGACCGACTTGACCTGGGGCATGAGATAGACCGCATCACCCGGATCATGGAGGAACGCAATAGCGAGGAAGGTGCGCTTCTTTTGGGAGCTGACTCTTTTGCTTTATGCTACAGGCTCATAGTGCGTCAGACTGCCCTGCACGGAAGAAAAGCATTAAAGATGATCTTTTCACTTGTACCCGACGAGGGTTCCGCATCAGACATGCCCGAGGCATCGGACCGGTTCGGCACCCTGTTACAGGCTAAGCTAAGAAAGAGTGATATCATCTACCGCAACAGATCCAGCCAGTTTTTTGTGGTACTGCAGGAGCTTTCAGAGGAGGACTCAGGCAAGGTCATAGACAGGATCCTGTCAGAGTGGGACAATACCGGTTTTAGCAAGAGCATACATCCTGAGTATGCACTTAAGGCTATCTAGGAGATCATATGAACTACAGGAGAACTGAGAATTTTATCGTCATGCTGGTGTCCTTTTCCTGTATCGGACTTACAGTGGAAAGCATCCTTATGGGATGGGAGTTTTGGGTGCCGCCACTTATCATTTTGGGCACCATTTTTTCATGGGCCATGACCATACTTGGCAAGCCACAATACAGCGTCAGAAAGGTATATTATCTCACCTATGCCATGTTGGCGGCTTTTTTCCACGGAGTACATCACACAAGCTTTTTCGATATGCTGCCGGTATTCATACTGATCCTGGTGGCCTTTTCTTTTTTTGATGACCGGTACATGATGAACCTTTTTATGGGCGAATACTTCATACTTGTCATGATCCAGCTTCTCTTTTTACAAAAGGATAGCGGTGCGGTGGTAGATGCCCTCTACATTTCCAGGGTCGTCCTGCATATTATCATATTCATACTTGTGTATCTGTGCAGTCTTAAGCTTATAGATGACAGGACTGAGGTGGCCGAGGCTGAGGCCATCAAGGATGAAAAGATCGAGACCAATGATGCGGATATGGAGGATTTTTTGTCCAATATCTCCCATGAGCTACGTACTCCCGTCAATGTGGTAAACGGTATGTCCGATCTGCTCATCAAGAAAAATGCAGGAAAGGAAGCGCTCTCCATCAAGGAGGCGGGCGTGAGACTGGCTTACCACATAGAGGACATCCAGGATTATACCGAGTGCAAGAGGAACAAGCTTTTGCTGGAGGAGGAGGACTATATGAGTGCCTCCCTTATTAATGATGTGGTTACAAGCTTTCGGCTTTTGGACAACAACAAGCTGGAGCTGGTGGTGGACATGTCACCGCAGGTACCTACCAGTCTGACCGGTGACATCAAAAAGCTCCACAAGATATTCAGGCATCTTATGGAAAATGCGGTGAAGTTTACACGTCGTGGTGGGATCTATATAAAGCTGTATTCCGAGCCTACGGAATATGGCATCAACCTCTGCATAGAGGTGGAGGATACCGGTATAGGTATGGATCGCAATGCCAGGCTGTCACTGGCGGACGGTATGTTCCAGGCCAACAAAAAGAGGAACCGCAGCTCAGGTGGTATAGGACTGGGGCTTTTTATCGTCTATGGCTTTGTCCACTGCATGGGCGGCTTTGTCAAGGTGGAGAGTGAAAAGGGAAGCGGTACCATGGTTCGTGCAACCATCCCCCAGAAGGTGGCCGATGCTACACC
>CAMOFS010000091.1 GCA_946613735.1 uncultured Lachnospiraceae bacterium
CGGACCATGATCCCCGATGCGGACAAGCATCTCGATGAGCTGGTCGAGAAAAATGAGATGCAGGGCAAGATGTTTAAGATGGAGGACGATCCCAGGATCATTCCCATAGGGCATTTCATGAGAAAGTATTCCATTGATGAGCTGCCCCAGTTTTGGAATGTACTTAAGGGTGACATGTCCCTGGTTGGGACCAGGCCTCCTACAGAGGACGAATTTGCCACCTATGAGTACCACCACAAGGCCAGACTTGGCATAAGGCCCGGACTTACGGGTATGTGGCAGGTCAGCGGCAGATCGGACATCACCGATTTTGAAGAAGTGGTGGCCCTGGATACCGAATACATAATGCACTGGACCCTGGGACTTGACATAAAGATATTGTTTAAGACGATCGGCGTGGTGCTCTCCGGAAAGGGATCAAAATGAGTCATAAGTTTTCCATCCTTATCCGGACAACTGCTACCAACGGCTCTTTTTTCAGAGATGCTTTGGAGTCTCTGATCGCGCAGACGCATCCCGGGTTTGAGATAATCGTTTTGGATGAAACAGATACCCAGGAGGTGCGCTTTATCTGTGAGGAGATGTTCGCGGGAGACGACAGGATCATCTACCGTACCTTAAAGAACCGCCAGGGAATATCTTATGCATATAATATCGGGGTGCATTTTTCGTCCGGTGACTATGTGGTCATAATGGGGCAGCACGACAGGATATCGGCGGACACTCTCGAAAGATTTGCCGCCACTGTGGATGCTGCGAAGGATGCGAAAGACAAAGCCGATATACTATATACGGATTATGATGAGCTCATCGGGATGAACAGGATGGATCCACATTTCCTTCCGGATTACAATGAGGAGCTTATAAGACATATTCCTTATATCAGTACACTGATTTGCTTTAATCGTAATTTAATTTTAGATATCGGAGAGTTTAATGAGAATTTAACTTATTACCCGGTTTATGATTTTGTTTTCAGGGCAATAGAGGCAAAAAAGAGAATACTCCATCTGGCCAGCCTTTTATACCATGAGAGACAGAAAAGCTCCATAGGAGGAAAGCTCAGGCAGATGGAGGCCAGGCAGATCAGGGAGTACGGAGTGGTCATCGGTGCCCATCTTAAAAGGATGGGAGTTGATATAGAAACAAAGGGCGAAAATAAAAACAGGTTTATACAAATAGACTATGGCGCCCCATCCTATAAAAACCACAGAGACGACTTTCTTTTCCTCAGGGATAACGGAGTCCGACCACTAAGAAAGAACTACATGCAGCAGATGTATGATGTCCTTTCCCAACCGGACGTGGGTATTGTGGGAGTCAGGTTTATCAGATATGACCTCACCAATGACAACTGTGGATATATATATGGAAGCGAGGGCATCGCTTACCCTGCCTGTTACGGTGAACCGGTCATGAGGCCGGGTTATTATGGGCGCGCAGTGATCCCGAGAGACGTGAGTATGGTAGATGCGGGATTTTGTATGATTGACGCTAAGCTTTACCGACATGTGGGAGGCTTCGGTGCCAACTTGGACGGCCGGGATATCATGCTTGATTTTTGCATGAAGACCAGAGAGGCTGGCAGGAGGATAGTATATCTTCCTGATGTGACAGTGATAAGAAGCCCCGGCAAGACCACCAGCTCCCAGACATCCAACAGCCTTTTACTGGAGCGATGGCATGACGCACTGAAGGTGGGGGATCCATATTACAACAGGAATCTGCCCCTGGGGCTGTCCAACTATAAATTGTACTAGAAAGATTCTTCGGGCTTCGCCCTCAGAATGACATCGCTGGGTGGTCTTGTCACTCTGAGCGAAGCGAAGAGTCTTAAAAAACAGGAGAAACGTATGGCAACCAAGAAAAAGAAGAAAAAGCTTACAAAAGCACAGGTGAAAAACAGGAACAGAAAGATCTTTCTGATCTCCGAGTTTATAGTACTGCTGCTGGTGCTTTTGGCGTTTTTTGCATGGCTCAAGCTGGGCAAGATCGACTGGGCCACCATTAAGAACATGAAGACAAACACCCTGGACGAGGAGACCAAGGTGGTGCTTTCCGGGTATACCACCCTTGCATTTTTCGGTGTGGATAACCGTAAGGTGGGCAACTACGATTCCGGCAACTCGGACAGCATCATGATAGCCTGTATCAACAATGATACCAAGGAGGTCAGGATAGTATCGGTCTACCGTGACACCTTTTTGGATACCGGCGAGGGTAATCTCCACAAGTGTAATTATGCATACAACCACGGAGGTATCGAACAAGCCATGGAGATGCTCAACTCCAATCTGGATCTGGATATCCAGGATTACGTGGCAGTGGACTTCAAGGCTTTGGCCGATGCGGTGGATGCTGTGGGTGGAATTGACTTAGAGGATGGCCTTACCGGTGAAGAAGCCGCCATCATGAACCAGTCTTATGTCAGCTATACTGCGGAAATAGTGGGCAAGGAAGGCAAAGAGGTTAAGCAGGGACAAAAGCATCTGGATGGGGTACAGGCGCTTTCCTTCTGCAGGGTCAGATATACCAAGGGCGGCGACTTTGAACGTGCATCCCGTCAGCGTGAGGTCCTGGGGCTTTTGGCTGAAAAGATGAAGGCTGCATCCCTTACGGAGCTAAATAACCTGGTGGATGCTATACTTCCCGAGGTTTCTACCAGTCTTTATCCTTCGGAGGTATTTACTTTGGCTACAGCCATGCAGGACTATACCATAGTTGAGACCAGGGGCTTCCCCTTTGATATGAGGGGCGGCAAGTTTGGCAGTAAAGGAGATGTGGTGGTTCCCTGTACGCTGGAGAGTAATGTACAAAAATTGTACGAATACCTGTATGCGGACACTACTCATATTTCATCAAATGAGCTGAAATCCATAAGCGAATCAATAGTTACATACACAGGCTTTGATGAGGATGATGCCTTGGACTACGGCTATTAGGCAGTTATCTGAGCCGATGTGGTTATTGATTTTTTGAAATAATAGTTATAAAATTATAAAACACTATAAAGTTTCGGAAGAATCTGTCGATAAAAATGATAGGTTATACTTTGTCTATTTTTATGCAAAGAGACCGCGGCGTACGGATGCGCCGGAATCGTATCAGAAAGCAGGGAAGCGATAACTGATGGGAAAAAGGATTTGGAAGAAAGTTGCATATTATTCGCGCAAGTACGTGATGGTAAGGATACCTGCTATCATCATTGTTACCTGTGCGATTTTTATTAGGCTCGTTGCTAAGTATCAGGCGAGGGTACAATGGTATCGCCGCGTGGCAGTGGCAACTGCAATGAGCCTTGTTTTGATGTCAGTGATCCCTATGAGCGGCATTACCCTTGCCGGCCCGGAGGATCAGGGTCAGGAGGATCAGGGTCAGGAGGATCAGGGACAGCCGGAGGCTGATGTTTATGAGCCTACAGAGGATGATTTCAGAAACGGCGGAATCGATGCGGAGATAGTAGCTACAACTGGTTCATACACAGATGTGGATGGAGTGGAGCATATCGAGGATATGTATGTTCTTCGTGTGACCAATCGCACACCCTATGACCTTATAGATGATCTTCAGATCAATATAGAAAACGGCCAGATCGCTTTTTTAGAGGCAGTGCCGGCCCCCGATCATCCTGAGGCTTCCGCTGATGTTGAACCCGAAACAGATGTAAATGATGCCCCCTTCACTCGGGTGTCACAGTATACTCTTATAAAAGAGGATCTTCCCGGCAGCGTAGTTGAGGGAGAGTATTCCAGCTTTGATATTTATCTGGGACAGGCAGCAGAGCCTGAAGAGGATGCCGAGGAGGAAGCAACAACTGAGGCATTACAGGAGCCCCCTGTGGTCGACCAGGTACAGCCCGAGAATACGGAGGATGCTGAGCAGACAGATGCTGATGCAGAAGATACCGATAGTGATGAGCCTTCTGATGATACTACTATAGAGCCCGAGCCAATCGAGCCTCAGGAGACGCCTTCTGATACTGTGGAGGAGCCCTCTGTAAGCGACAGCGATGAGACGGATGCTGTAGATACTCCT
Source organism: uncultured Lachnospiraceae bacterium (assembly GCA_946613735.1). Next base: position 4,036 of record CAMOFS010000091.1, read on the forward strand.
TCAGAGGCACCTGCCGAGGCCGGTGAGCCTACAGCAGCACTTTCCGTAGTTGAAAACAGGGTTATGTCAGTAGCTTTGGCCCCGGACGTAAACGCATCAGGAGAAGAAACTCCTGTTTATCCCGTAATCAAGGTTTATTTTGCATCTAATCTTACAGCTGAACCTCTTAAGTCCGTTGGCACAACAGAAGAGGACAGGATAGATGTGGCCAGCATCATCGGATCCGGCGTGGTGATCATGCCCCAGACGGAGACTGAGGAGGATGCTGTTTTGCAGACAGGTGATAATAATGTGCCTGTTACAAATGAAGTCGTGGCACCCGAAGAGCAGCCTGCGACGCCCGCTACACCTGATAATGCATCTGCATCTGCGGCAGGAACCTGGGACGATAAGTCTGAAGCGCCTTCAGCTGTTACCGCCCCCGCCGTTGCGCCTGCATCCCAGGCAGCTGATACGGCAGAGCCTTCTTATGAGGAAGCGGAGCAGAGAGCAGAGGAGAGTGCCGATACTGAAGTTGAGACGGCAGGTGAGGCTGATACTGATGTGGTAGCCGGCGATGATGCTTCTTTTGTGGAAGCAGATGAGACCACAGAGGCTGAAGAGGATGCCGAGGATAAGGATGACCCCGAAGAGGAAGAAAAGAACCGTGTCAAAGCAATCGATGAGAATTCACGTCCGGATGATATCATAAGCGTGACCCTGCCTACTACCTTTGCTATTCCCATGTTCTCTGCAGGCAGTGAGATCGATGTTATGAGTGAGCCCATCGTTGTGGAGAACCACAGCGACTTCCCTGTGGATGTGAACATCACCACAGTGGACATGAAGGTAGATCGTACTATGACCAGAGACGAGATCAAGAGTGTTGCTGTGGAGACGGGCAGCGATCGCGTGTATGATCTCGAGAAGGAAGCCAAGACCTGTCATCTTACATTGCAGGTGCTGATAGATGAGGTTAAGAATGTTTTCAATATTGAAGAGGGCGTGACAAAGGATCTTACCTCCTTTACCCTTGGTGGAAAGGATGATACAAAAAGTGCTGCATCCATAAGCCTTTATGGTGAGGCCACCTATGGACTTACCGGCAAGTGGGATGACGGCGACCTTAAGGTGAGCATTACTTTTGATTTCAGAAAGCATGGCGAGACTGAGGGGCAGGATGTCACAGATACTGAGGAGCAAAATGCAGCCGGTGTAGAGGAGAATAGCTCCGCAGATGCCAAGAATGAAGACGACGTCATAAAAGAGGACGCCGTAATAGAAGATGCTGTAAAAGAGGATTAATTCAAAAAATCGACAAATCTTTTTCACAAAATGGACACATTTTTAAAGTATAGTAGTCATTGTAAAGAAGCAATGACTACTTTTTATTTAAAGATCCCGGAGGTGAAAAACATGAGTAATTATCAGTATTATGAATATCAGTCAGATGACAATAATGGATATGCAAACCCTTACGGCAACGGAGGAGGCTATACTCCATATGAGACGCCCAAGCCTCCGAAGAAGGATCATAAATTTGCAAAAAAGCTGGGCAAGGTAACGGCTATAGCAGTTGTATTTGGACTGGTGGCCGGAGTGGTGTTCCAGGGTTCGAGTCATCTCACCGCAAAGGTTTTGGGTGATGAGAACAAACAGATCGCAGCGGTGGCAGACGACGATTCTCCCAAGGGAAAGACCAAACAGCTTACCACCTCGGACCAGATAGGATCCACGGCGGTAAGTACGGCTACCGCAGTATCGGATGTATCGGATATAGCTGAAAATGTGATGCCGGCCATCGTACAGGTGACGAATATGTCCATCACTGAATACAGGAGCTGGTTCGGACAGACCTTTGAACAGGAAAACCAGTCGGCGGGAAGTGGCATAATAATAAGCAGTGATGATGATTATCTCTACATAGCTTCCAACAACCATGTGGTAGAAGGGGCGCAGACCCTTACCATTACCTTCGTGGACGGAGCAGCAGTGGAGGCTGAGGTTCAGGGCACTAATCCCGAAAAGGATCTGGCAGTCATCAGGGTGGCAATGGATAATATAGAAAAGGACACCAAAGATGCTATCAAGGTAGCAACAGTCGGAGATTCCGACTCCCTTAAGGTGGGTGAGTCATCTGTAGTCATAGGAAACGCAATGGGTTATGGACAATCCGTTACCACCGGTGTTATAAGCGCCTTAGACCGTGAGGTGACCTTTAGGAACAGCGAGGGCGGCACCTATACCAACTCACTGATCCAGACAGAGGCGGCTGTTAATCCCGGTAATTCCGGCGGCGCACTTTTGAATATGAACGGTGAAGTCATCGGTATTGTTTCCGCAAAATACGCTGACACCAACGTGGAGGGCATGGGCTATGCTATTCCCATCTCAGCTGCCCGTCCCATCATAGAGGGCTTTATCAACGGAACGGCAGATGCCGACAAGGAAGAAAAGATAAATGATGGAAAGCTCTCCGAGGCTTATCTTGGAATAGCCGGAGTGGATATTGATGAGATGACGGCATACCAGTACAACATGCCCACAGGTGTATATGTTGCA
>CAMOFS010000092.1 GCA_946613735.1 uncultured Lachnospiraceae bacterium
AAGGAACGCATTCACTTGCTGCAAACAAAATTTTCTTTTTCATAGTTCCCCCTCTGCGGTCGGAATTTTCAGTATTAAAGGTGAAAACTCCTCTCAACTGTAATTGATATGTGTATGCTGAAAATATCTGCTACACTAGTCTTCAGGAAGTTCTGCGTTGTGATATACTTCCTGAACGTCATCATCCTCTTCCAAAAGATCCAGGATACGAGTGATGAGCTTGACATTCTCCTCGTCCGTAACCGAAACGTAGTTCTGAGGTATCATGGTAACCTCTGCAGAAGCAAAGGTAATACCCTCATTCTCCAAAGCTTCACGAACTGTAGAAAACTCAGCCGGATCAGTGAGGATCTCGAAGCTGTCATCCTCCTCAACAAAATCATCTGCTCCGGAATCAAGTGCCAGCATCATAAGATCATCACTGTCACCGGTATATTCCTCCTTGTCGATGATCATCTGACCCTTTTCGTCAAACATATAAGACACACAGCCCTGAGCACCGATGCTGCCGTTGCCCTTTGAAAAGCATGCACGTACATTAGCTGCTGTACGGTTACGGTTGTCCGTAAGAGTCTTTACGATGATGGCAGTACCTCCGGGACCATAGCCCTCGTATACGGCTTCCTCAAAGTTCACACTGTCCATGTCGCCGGCAGCCTTTTTGATGCCTCGCTCGATGGTATCATTGGGAACGTTGTTGGACTTGGCCTTGGCGATCACGTCCCTGAGTCTGCTGTTATTCTTGGGATCGGGGCCGCCCTCCTTGACTGCGATGGCGATCTCACGGCCGATGATGGTAAAAATCTTACCTTTGGCTGCATCGTTCTTTTCCTTTTTGTGCTTGATGTTAGCAAATTTTGAATGTCCTGACATAAAACTCTCCTAATCTATATAAAATCCAACTTATTTTACCATTTTCAGGCTTTACTGTCAAAAACTCTTTAAGGATACTTCGCTACACTTTCGATAACAAAAAACGGTGTCACTCTGAGCGTGACGAGGAATCTTCTATCTTACTTACCCTGACATCCTGGATGATCCTGTTTTTGACATCCAAAACATCGAATCTAAAGCCATTATCCTCCACGGTAAAATGCTCGTGCTCATCCGGAACACGGCCTATCTTATCCGTCAGGTATCCATTTAATGTCTCAAATTCATCACATAAAAGGTCAACACCTAAGGTCGCTCCCGCCTCAGAAAGCTCCGTCATACCATCCATAAGGAAGGTGTCCGGCCGCACTTCGCGGATATTTTTCTCCTCCTCATCATGCTCGTCTAAGATATTGCCAACGATCTCCTCGATGATATCCTCCATGGTGACTATCCCGGAGGTCTGACCATATTCATCCACTACGATGACCATATGGTTCTTTTTTAGCTGCATCTGGGTAAAAAGTGTGTTGATGCCGTGGGTCTCAGGGACAAAATCCGCAGGATACATAAGCCCCTCAAACTCGTGAAGCTTTTTTTCATAATATTCAGGATGGGTGCTGTATTTGAGCACCTCCTTGATATGAACGATACCAATAATGTTGTCCAGATCATCCATATATACGGGGATGCGGGAAACGTTGTTCTCGTTAAAGCAGTCGATGATATCCTTGAAGGTGCTCTCTCCGTCTATGGCTATGATACCGGTGCGATTGATCATGATGTCCTTGGCATCCTTTTCGTCAAATTCAAAGATGTTCTGGATCATCTCCGCCTCGGAAGCTAAGATGTTGCCCTGCTCCTGGGACTCAGTGACCATGGAGATCACGTCCTCCTCAGTGTATTCATTTTTTCTGCGTTTGCGGTAATAGAAAAAAAACGCAAAAAGACCTGCTGAAACAATAAGAATGATAAAGATGATAAATGATAACGGTACAGTGTCCATACGGATCACATCCTCCTCTTAAATGTATGAATCTATTGATGAATAAGTCTTTTCAGCCCTTGCATCCCCATCCTTGTAGTACAGTCTGGGAATACGCATTCCAAGATCGCAGACGAATTCATAGTTAAACCTACCCGAGATGTCCCCAAGCTCCTCTAAGGTGATACGAAAAGCATCATGCTCAGTGGCATTCGATGCAGCTCCAATAAGTACCACCTCGTCACGCACCCTGACATCGGGTATATCGGTCACATCCACCATGAACTGGTCCATGCACACCCGCCCTAAGATGGGAGCCTTTTTATCATGGATGAGCACATATCCCTTGCCGGAAAGGCCTCTGCTGTAGCCGTCCGCATAGCCTACGGGAACCGTGGCGATACGCATGGGATGCTCTGCCACAAAGGTACCACCGTAGCTTATGGCCATTCCTTCCTCCACATCCTTTACATATACCACATGGGAATACAAAGAGAGCGCCGGCAAAAGCGGCATTTCATGCTCTACCTCGTCAGAAGGCCACAGGCCGTAGGTGGTGATGCCGGCCCTTACCATATCGAGATTGCCCTTTGAAAAGGCCAGTATCCCGGCCGAATTGGAGCAGTGACGGATATCAAACTCTACCCCCTTTTGCTTACAAAGCTCGATCATATCCAAAAACCTGCTGTACTGAAGCTCGGTAGAGGAAAGATCACTCTCGTCAGCCCTCGCAAAATGAGTAAATATCCCCTCGGGTACCAGCCCGGGAAGCTTAAATATATCACTGATAACAGCAGCCGACTTTTCATTGGGATAAAAGCCAATGCGACCCATACCGGTATCTATCTTGATATGGACATAGACATCTTTTTTAAGCCTTTTTGCGGCTTCGGAGTACTCCTTTGCCATCTCATAGGTAAAGATAGTGGGCCTGATATCGTATTTTATCAGTGAATCATAATCCTCCGAAAAAGAATATCCAAGGATCAAAATAGGCTTTTTTATACCATGACTCCTGAGCTCCATGGCTTCCTCGCAGGTAGCCACGCAAAAGCCCCATATATAAGGGATATCCGACAGCTCCATGGCGATGGGAAGGCTTCCGTGTCCATAACCGTCAGCCTTGATCACCACTGCTATCTTAGTGTCCGGGGCTACCCTCTTTTTCATTTGTTCAATATTGTTGATGATGGCATCCAGGTCAACCCTGGCATACACTCTCATGTGCTTCATGTATAATACTCCATATAACCATAATAGATTCTTCGCTTTGAATGACAGTATCACTTACTGTCTACGTCAAAATTCTGCTGTCTGTCCTTGTTGGCTTCTTTTTCATCCTTGGCCTTTGCCACTGCACCCTCAGGCTTAGCCTCCGTAGTCTCCTCATTCGGTACAAAGCTGTCCTCGTTTTTCACATCAAACAGCTCCATCACGTCGGCGCCGAATATATCGTGCATGTAGGAATAGATCTCGCGGTTATTGATCTCACGGTTTTGCTTTTTGATGATATTCTTTTTAAGCTCCACCCTGAAATTGGTGATCCACTCAGATATTTCGGCGATCTCATGGGAGTTGGTCCTTAGCTTGGAGTAGCAGAAATTCATGGTTGCCAGCATCAGGGTCCTGTTCACCTCCAAAAGCTCCTTAGGGATCTCCATCAGGGCATCCTCGTCCTGTTCGATCTTTTCATTGGTCTCGTCTATCAGTCTCTTGTCCTGCTCGATCTTTTCCCGCTGGGCATCCGTAGCCTTGTCCGCATCCTTGCCCTCCATATTCTCCACTATGCTCTTCATCAGGTCAGACTTGATCTTTTTTAGGCTTTTAAGCTCAGTAGTAAGGTGTGACTGCTTTAAGAGGATCTCCTTTTCTTCCTGTTCTATGGTCTTGACGTCCTCAGGTTTTCCCGAAATGGCAAAAAGCCGGTGCCATTTTTGATCCAGCACCAGCGTAGGTATTCTGCATTGTTTTATCGCTTCATCATAATTCTTGTCCTGCATATGAGTATCCCGTGATATCTATGAAATCTTAAAGGAAAGCTGCATCAGACTGTCTGACAGGTGCACGTTCTGAACCACCACATCATCGGGTACATTGAGATCCACATGAGCGAAGTTCCAGATAGCCTTGATGCCAAGTGAAATAAGCTCATCAGCCACTGCCAAGGCATTATCCCTGGGCAATGTAAGTGCTGCGATATCCACATGGTTTTTGGCAGTAAAGGCGGCAAGCTCATCCATGGACTTAACCTTGTTGCCACAGATTGACCTGCCTATCTTTTCATCGGAAACATCAAATATCCCAGTGACCTTGAAGGAAAGATCCTCAAAACGGACGTAATTTGCTATGGCTGTGCCCATATTGCCGGCACCGATAATGATCACATTGTGCATCTCATCGAGTCCCAAGATCCGGCCTATCTCATCATGGAGGTTTTTGACATTGTAGCCATAGCCCTGCTGGCCAAAGCCGCCGAAATTGGAGAGATCCTGCCTGATCTGCGACGCAGTCACATGCATCTGCTCTGAAAGCTCATTGGAGGATATGCGTTCCACCTTAGCCGCCACCAGATCTTCAAGATAGCGGTAATATCTGGGCATCCGCTTGATCACTGCAGGTGATATTTCTTTTTCCATACTAAAGCCCCCTGCTTTTACGGGTTCCTAAATAATCCACTAAAAGTATAGTTATATATTTAACTATTGTCAAATCCGGTGTTTTATGCGTTAAGACTGTCCCATAGCTCATATTTATCATCCAGCTGAGTTTTAAGCTCAGTCTGGATGGCAGTTAGTTCATTGAGCCTGGCTGAGTTTTTTGAGGTGTCAGGATCTAAAAACTGCTCGTCGATGTCGGCTATTCTGGCTTCCAGATCCTCTATCTCTGCTTCTACGGCAGCTATCTCCCTCTCTCTTTTTTTCTTTTCGGCAGCTATCCTCTTTTGGTTCTCGTAATCCTCCTTGCCGGATAAGGGGCGGTCGGACACGGGATGCTTACCATTTTCAGGGTTATCATCAGGCACTTGTGTACCTGTCGTATTAGAAAAAGCATTTGTATTTCCGTGGCCGTTTTGATAGACTGCCTCATCTCTTTTTGAAAGGTAATAATCATAGTCGCCTATGTAATTATACAACCCTTCGTCGCGCAGCTCAAGGATGCGTTCCGCAGTCTGATTTATAAAATACCTGTCATGGGAGACATATAGCACGGTTCCCTCATAGGAATTGATAGCATTTTCAAGTATCTCCTTTGACTCCATATCCAGATGGTTGGTTGGCTCATCGAGGATCAGAAAATTAGCTCCGGAAAGCATAAGCTTTGCCAGGGATACACGGCCACGTTCTCCACCGGACAGGGTGGATATGGGCATAAACACCTCATCATCAGTAAATAAAAATGCAGCCAGCACATTCCTTACCTCGGTCTCCGTCATATCCGGATAGGCGTCAGATACTTCGTCATAGAGGGTCTTGTTATCATCCAGCTCCTGCTGCTCCTGGTCGTAGTAAGCAATGGTAACATTGGTACCCAGCCTCACCTTTCCGGCATCAGCCGGTATCCTGTCATTTAAGACCTTAAGGATGGTGGTCTTTCCCGTTCCGTTTTCTCCAATGATGGCCACGTGTTCACCACGATGGATCTCAAAATCAAGGCCAAAAAATAGTGTCCGCTCTCCAAAGCTTTTAGAGAGGCCTTCCACTTCAAGCACGTCCTTGCCACTGGTAAGTCTCGGTGTAAGCGTCAGGTGCATATCAGTATCATCAGCCTTTATCTTTTCGATACGCTGTATCTTTTGCAGACGCTTTACCCTGCTTTCAGCCCTTTTAATAGACTTCTCCCGGTTAAACTGCCTAAGCTTTTTTATGACAGCCTCCTCATGGGCGATCAGTCGCTGCTGGTTTTCATACTCACGCTCCATGGTCAAAAGCCACTCGTCCTTTTGGCGGCAAAACTCGGTATAATTTCCTTTATACACCTTACCTGTGTGGAAGTTCAGATCGATGATGGTATTGGCCACCTTGTCCAGAAAATATCTATCATGGGCAACGATCAAAAGTGCTCCCTTATATTCCGAAAGATAGCCCTCCAGCCACTCGATGGACTTCATATCCAGATGGTTTATAGGCTCATCCAAAAGCAAAAGATCGGGTTCGGTGATAAGAAGCTTGGCAAGGTTCACCCTCGTCTTTTCACCGCCGGAAAGCCGCTCCACAGGCTTGTCAAAATCTGCCTCGGTAAAGCCCAGCCCCTTTAGGACTCCCACCACCTTTGAGCGGTAGCTGTGACCGTCCATCAGGTCGAATTCATGCATTTTAAAGTGGTACTTCTCCATGGCATCATGAAGCTCTGCCTCGGACAGTCCCTCAAAGGATGCCTCCATCTGCATAAGCTCTTCTTCCATGTCCAGGATATCCTGTCTGGCGTGGAGAACGTGATCGTGGATGGTGGTGTCCAAAAGATCCTCCTGATACTGCTTGAGATAGCCCACTGTCACATCCGATGAACGCGTTACCGTGCCGTCAGATGGGCGCAGTTCACCCATGATCACGGACAAAAGAGTGGTCTTGCCGCAGCCGTTGGGGCCGACGATGGCGATGTGTTCGTGTTCTCTTACCAGAAAGGAGACGCGGTCGAAAAGAACCTCGTCCCCCCATTCAACT